>JAGNDY010000004.1:44731-61128 GCA_018003655.1 Candidatus Nanopelagicales bacterium | reverse complement strand
GACCACACGGTGTCGTTGGCACAAGCACGCGATGGATTCGCGGCCATGGAGTCCGGGGACCTATTTGGCAAGATCGTCATCACCAACGAGTAACCCCGTCACCATCAAATACGCGCGACTCCGTCACGACGCGCGGCCTCAGACACCGCCGCCGCCACGTCCACCGCAACCCTCTCGTCGAAGCACGAAGGGATGATGTGGTCGCGAGTCAGCCGATCCGCGGCGACGTTCGCCAGCGCGTGGGCGGCCGCGAGTTTCATTCCTTCGGTGATTCGCGATGCCCGAACATTTAGTGCCCCGCGGAAGATTCCGGGGAATGCCAACACATTGTTGATTTGGTTCGGGTAGTCGCTGCGGCCGGTCGCGATGACGGCCGCGTACTTGGTTGCGATCTCCGGATGCACTTCAGGCTCGGGGTTCGCCAACGCAAAGACAATTGCGCCCGGCGCCATCGAAGCGATGGCGGATTCCGGCACGCGGCCGGCGCTGACCCCGATGAAGACGTCGGCACCGATAAGAGCGCGCTCGATCGGTCCGGTGAAGCCCTGCTGGTTCGTTCCGTCCGCCAGCGCTTGCTTCACCACACTGAGTCCCTCACGAGTTGTGTGGATCAATCCTTTGGAATCTGCGACCGCGATCTCACCAATGCCGGCTTCGACGAGCATCTGCGTCACGGCAACTCCCGCCGCCCCCGCACCTGAGACCACCGCCCGCAAATCCTCAATTCGTCGGCCGGTGACACGCGCTGCGTTGATCAGCGCCGCCAACACGACGACCGCAGTACCGTGCTGATCGTCGTGGAAAACCGGGATGTCAAGGCGGTCCTGCAACCGCCGTTCAACTTCGAAGCACCGCGGCGCCGAGATGTCCTCCAGATTCACTCCCCCAAAAGCCGGAGCAATCCTCACCACGGTCTCGACGATTTCGTCCACATCGGTGCAGTCCAAGCACATCGGCACCGCGTCAACGCCAGCGAACTCCTTGAACAGCAACGCTTTGCCCTCCATCACGGGCAAAGCGGCAAGCGGACCAATGTCTCCGATGCCCAGTACTGCCGTTCCGTCGGTGACGACTAGGACGGTGTTGGCCTTCCAGGTGTAGTCATAGGCAAGATCGGGATCGGCCGCAATTGCTTGCGAGACGCGGGCCACCCCAGGGGTGTAAGCGAGCGCTAGGCCCTCCGCGTCACGGATCCGGACGGCGGGTCGAACCTCGATCTTCCCACCCCGATGGAGGGGAAAGGCGGGGTCGACAGCCGGATCGATGTGGTCGGCTCGTTCCGAACCCAGCACGTAGACATTCCTCTCGAACGAAACAATTGGCAGCGGTATGGGATTCTCCCATACAGCAGATGACGCACCGGAGGGGAAGGAGCAACCATGGACCGACGTCAATTCGGCAAAAGCCAACCAGGCGGTCGCGTACGACTCGTCGTCGGCGCAGTTGCGGCGGTGTCGTTGCTACTCGGGACCGGCTGCAGCCCGACAGCTGACAGCACCCCATCCGCCGATCCTGGCCTCGCGGTCGATCCGACGCTCGCGGCCGCAGTACCCCCGCAGTACCGCCAAGACGGCGTTCTGCTTATCGCCAATGACCCGTCCTATCCGCCGATGGAGTTCATTGCGTCAGGCAACCGGGTCGGTGCGGACATCGATCTGGCGAATGCGATCGCAGCGGTCGTGGGCCTGCGGACGGAGTTCGCCGATCAAGCGTTCTCGACAATCGTCCCGTCGGTAGGCATTGGCCGTTACGAACTCGGCCTCTCGTCCCTGTGGGCGGTCGACCGTCGGTCCCCGTTGGCCAACATGACGACCTACTTCCAGGCTGGCACGCAGTTTGCAGTGCGCACCTCCGGTCGAGGACCGAGTACTCCCGGGATGGGGCTTTGCGGCTACTCAGTGTCAGTCGAGGAGGGGTCCGAGGTCGTCGACATGCTGGCTGACCAATCCAAAGCGTGCCGAGCGGCGAATCAGAAACCGATCCGGATTGCTGCCCGAGAGAGCCAACAGATCGCCAATCAACTTCTGATCAAAGGCCGAGTCACCGCGATGGTTGCCGACTCGCCAGTCGTGACCTGGTTGGTGAAGAACAACGACGGACGAGTGCGGGTGCTCGGCCCCCCCTCGAATCTGCGCGATTACGGCATCGCAACCCCGATAGGTTCGGGCGGCTGGGCGACGGTGGTCCGCGATGCAATCAAGCTGCTCATCGAGCGGGGCGAATACACCAGAATTCTCAAGCGGTGGTCCATCGAGCAGGGTGCCATCAGCGACCCCAAAGTCATCCCAGCGTCTCCGAGTATCCCCGTGGCGAATCCCTAGAGCAGCCGGGGAGCTGGCCAGTAGCGGGCAACAACGACGCCTCGAATCAGGTTGGGCGTGACGGTCCCGAAAGTTCGTGAGTCATCACTGGCACGAGGGTTGTCCCCGGCCAACCACCACGAGCCATCATCGGCTTGCTGGTGAACCCGTTTGATGATGAGCAAGTCTGGTCGATCGGGGCGCTGAGCGACGACGATCCGACCGACCCGAATCGGCATTGCGTGGGCTACCACTAGCCAGTCTCCCGGGTGTAGCGTCGGGCGCATGGAATCTCCGGCAACGGCGACCCTGGTCAGCGGACTCGGTAGGCGCACAGCGGCTTCTCGTCTCTTGTCGATCTCGTGGCGATAGTGTCGGCGAACGCCGACGATCAAGACTGTCGGTGCTGACCGACGATCCAGCCAATCGCAAGCCCGATCTAGGAAGGTAACGAATGCTCTCGCAACTATTCGCTCCCCGGACCATTGTCCACGCCCACTGCGACCTGCCCTGTGGTGTCTACGATCCGGCTCAGGCACGCATCGAGGCTGAGTCCATCAAGGGCATCATGGTCAAGGCTGCGGCCAACGAAGATCCGGGGTTTCAGATTCGCTCCGTCGTGATCAAAGAAGAACGCTCCGAACTGGTCAAGCATCACCTCTGGGTGCTGTGGACCGACTACTTCAAGCCACCGCACTTTGAGAAGTACCCGAACCTCCACACGCTGTTCAACGAAGCAACCAAGCTCGCCGGTGCTAGTGGCACCAAGGGCAGCAGCGATCCAGCTGTCGCCGACGAACTGCTGGGCAAGATTGACGAGATTGCCGAGATCTTCTGGGCCACCAAGAAGAGCTAGTCGTTGCTGTTGTCCGGCGTCGGGTTCGCGGCGGCGCCGGACAACGCTTCGCCCGCCAACCGAAACGTGGTCCACTCGTCCATCGGCACCGCGCCGAGTCGCCGATAGAAGTCGATCGCAGGCGCGTTCCAGTCCAACACCGACCATTCCATCCGGGCGTACCCGTACTTCACGCATTGCGCGGCCACCGACGCCAGCAACCGCTGGCCATAGCCGAGGCCCCGCAACTCGGGCCGCACGAACAAATCCTCCAGGTACGCGCCGTGTGTCCCTGTCCAGGTTGAGAAGTTCACGAACCAGAGGGCGATGCCACCCAAGTCGAACTGGCCTTCAGCGTCCCCACCGGCTGAGTGCTCCACGACCTGACACCAGACCGCCGGGGATCCGCTGGGACTATCCGATCCACCGAACAGGGCGCGCTCCAGCGACTCCACGGTGGCGACCACGGCCTGTGGCTCGCGTTCAAACTCGGCAAGATCGCGGATAAGAGCCAGGATTTCCGGAACGTCACCACGGGTCGCTGGTCGGATGAAGCCATCAGTCATACCAATGACCCTACGGTGCGAGTACGGTCAAGGAATTCACACGAACCCGAAAGGCGCGACGTGCCCGACTCCCCCGTCAAGCTCAGGCTCCCCGCAACGAGTGGCTATCTGGTGCTGGCGCGCACGGCCGTCGCTGCCCTGTGTGCTCGACTGGATTACCCACTTGACCGGCTCGAAGATGCCAAGCTCGCTGTCAACGAGGCCTGCTCCCTGCTGCTTGCTGACGCGAGGGAAGGGTCCGAACTTGACATTGATATGACGAGCGACGACGACGGTCTGCTGTCGGTCACCTTGCGCGCACACACGCAGCATGGTCGGCCGCCGAAGCAGACCTCGTTTGCCTGGACGGTGCTGTCAGCGCTGGTCGATAGCGTCACTGCCTCGGCCTCCAACGACACCGTGACGATCACCCTGCAAGCTAGCCGTGGGACCACGCCAGCACCAATCGGCGAGACTGACCTGGTGGGCTCGTGACTGTGACCCGGCGGAAGAGCCGCGGCTGGACCGACCGCGATCGCGCCCGCGAGAAGGTCCTGCTCGCGCAGATGCGTGACAGTGAGGTCGGCAGCGCCGATCACCAGGCGGCCCGCGACGAGCTCGTGACCATGCATCTGCCGCTGGTCACTCACTTGGCTCGCCGGTTCCGGGATCGTGGCGAGCCCCACGATGATCTCGTGCAAGTTGGAACCGTCGGACTGATCAAGGCAGTCGACCGGTTTGACACAGATCGCGGCGTCGAGTTCTCGACCTTCGCGACCCCAACAATCGCCGGCGAGATCAAACGGCACTTCCGCGACCGAGGGTGGTCAATCCGGGTTCCGCGACGGCTGCAGGAGATGCGCCAAGACATCGGCCGAGCAACGCAGGAGTTGTCTCAGCGCACAGGCCACACGCCGACCGTCAAAGAGATCGCCACGTTCCTGGAGGTATCCGAGGACGAGGTTCTCGAGGGCCTGGAAGGCGCTCAGGCCTATTCGACGCTGTCGTTGGACTCCCCCGCAGGTTCGGGCGACGGTGAATCCGATGCGGCCACCTTGACCGACACCCTCGGCAGCGAGGACGACGCACTTGAAGGGGTCGAGTACCGCGAGTCCCTCAAGCCGCTCCTAGCGGAGCTGACCGAGCGCGAGCGCCAGATCATCATGATGCGCTTCTTCAAGAACATGACCCAGGCCCAAATCGCCGACGAGGTAGGCGTCTCGCAAATGCACGTCTCCCGGCTGCTGACCAAGGCGCTGGCACAATTGCGCACCGGCCTGACGAACGAGGACAACTACTAGCGAGCGGAGCTACGAGCCGGAGCCACCGTCGGGGTTGTTGCCTTCGCCCGGGTCACCAGCTTCGGCATCCGCGCTGTCGGTGGCGTCAGCAGACCGCGGATCCTCGGCGGCCGCCGGACTGGGTTCACGGGCGATGGACGCGATGCCCAGGGCGATGCCCGCGAGTCCCAAGAGCCCGATCAGCGCACCCACGACCTTGACAGTCATACCGTCGCCGGCCCACACCGTGTAAGCGGTGATCAGGACGAACAACTGCGTGAGCATAAACGGCGGTCGCGCGGTGGTTCGGCCACGCAACATGCCACGAGCGACCAGACCAATCCCGAGGGCAAAGATCGCAAAGATGCTGATCTCCACAATCGGGGCGGACTCGGTCGCTCCGGAGGAGTTTGTCGCGGTGACTGCTAGGACGACGCAGTAGACGGCCAGCGCAACGGCCTCGATGGCCGCGACCAAACCAGCTCCGCGGTTGGTTACGTCCAACCTCGCGCTCGCGGTGGGGTTCAGCTCTGCGCTCACTGCCGCGACCTCCGATCTGTCGTCCCTGTCCGACGTGACCCTAACCTGCTGCCAGGTACGCTGCCGAGGTGCGCGGTCTCTTGGTGGTCAACCCCAATGCAACGTCAACGACTCCCAGGGCACGCGAGGTGTTGGTCGGTAGCCTGGCCCACCAGTTCCACCTGGAGACGACCACCACCAACCACCGCGGTCACGCTGCTGAGCTCGGCGCGCAGGCGCGCAGGGACGGCGTGGACTGCGTCATCGTCTTCGGTGGCGACGGGACGGTCAACGAAGTCGTCAACGGCATGGTGGGTGACCTCGACGACATCTCGACGATGCCAGTCCTCGGCGTCGTCCCCGGGGGAAGCGCCAACGTGTTCTCGCGCAGCCTCGGCTACCCACAGGATCCGATCGAGGCAACCGGCGAGCTCATCGCCTCGATCCGTGACCAACGAATCCGGACAATCGGCCTGGGTCGAGCGGACGAGCGTTGGTTCCTGTGCAATGCCGGACTCGGCATGGACGCGGAGATCATCGCTGCCATGGAGGAAGCCCGATCCAACGGGCGGGCGGCAACCCCGAGTCGCTACTTGCGCACCAGCATCGCCCAGTTCTTCCGCGGCACCGATCGCAAGGTGGCCCCGCTGACCGTCATCCGACCGGGCGAGGATCCAGTCCGTGGGATCTTCCTGGCAATCGTCCAGAACTGCTCGCCGTGGACATACCTGGGGGGATTGGGAGTCAATCCCTCGCCGGACGCGTCGTTCGACACCGGTTTGGATTTGTGGGCGATTCGCTCGATGTCGGTTTCGGCGGGGCTGCGGTACACCCGAAGGCTGCTCACTCGCAGTCGTTCCCAAACTGGGAAGAACCTGTTGGCAGAGCATGATCTGGCCGATTTCACCATCGCCTGCCAGCGGCCCACGGCCCTGCAGGTCGACGGTGAATCGCTCGGTGACGTCGACGAGGTGCACTTCACCGCCCACCAGGACGCGCTGCGGGTTTTTGTCTGACGAGCGACCCCACCGGGACTGTTGATCGGCCGTTCGAGTGTGAAGTGGGTCACTTGCCGATTGTCACGGGCTGTATGGCACCGGTGACCAAAAGCCACGAAAGTCCTGCAACTACGTAGTTTTGGAGCCAAATGTGATCCACGCGACACCACTGTGAGACGACACCGTCTCGAATGGCCTTGTCACATCAGCGCGCTTGTGTGAACCTAATTGAGGAACGGATTCGGGGCACCATACGCCACCGAAATTCAGACCAAGTACTCGACCCCCGAGGCAACTTTCACGCTCGTGGTGTGCCGGGAACTAGATCCGCATCAGATGGGTGCGGCACTGTGGGAGGAGCACCGCATGGACTGGCGCCACAAGGCAGCCTGCCGTGACGAGGATCCGGAACTCTTCTTCCCGATCGGCGACACCGGTCCGGCCCTCATCCAGATTGAGGAAGCCAAGCGGGTCTGCCGCTCGTGCACGGTCGTGGACTCCTGCCTGCAATGGGCGATGGAGACCGGCCAGGAAGCTGGCGTTTGGGGCGGCATGAGCGAGGACGATCGCCGACTTGCCCGCCGCCGGGGACTGCGCGTTCAGTCAGCCTGACCCAACTCACTCATCGACCAGTGCTGGCAGCAGCACGTCGATAACTACCGTTGTTCCGTTCGGGGATCCAGGTTCCCAGGTGACCGCTCCGCCTAGCTCTTCGGTGACCAGTGTCTTCACAATCCGTAGACCTAACCCAGCCATCTCGGTCGGTTTGAAGCCTGCGGGCAGTCCAACTCCGGTGTCGGATACTTCCGCAGTCACCCGACGGCCCACACGGGTCAGTTTGAGCCGAACCTCACCCGAGCCACCCGCCAATCCGTGAGCGACGGCGTTGCTCAAGACCTCATTCAACGCCATCGCTAGCGGCGTGACGACCGTCGCGGGCAAGCGACCCGCGCTGCCAACTCGGCGGACATCCGCATCTTGGGCCAGATCACGGGCCAACGCGATGATTCGGTCGGCAACGTCGTCGAAGTCAGCATGTTCCCCGCCCTGGTTCGACAGCGCCTCGTGTACCACCGCGATGGCCCCCACCCGCCGAACCGCCTCCTCAAGCGCTGCCCTGCCTAGTGGCTCGTCGATTCGACGCGCCTGCAACCGGAGCAGTGCGGCCACTGTCTGCAGGTTGTTCTTCACACGGTGGTGAATCTCGCGGATTGTCGATTCCTTGGTCAGCAGCGCCCGCTCCTGACGTCGCAGGTCAGTCACATCCCGGACCAGGACCAACGCACCCATGTGCGTCTCATCGAGAGTCAGCGGCAGGCTGCGCAATGTCACTGCTGCCTCCGGATTCTCGATCTGGGCAGATCCGGCGGACCGGCCGGCACAGACCAGCGCAATGGCCTCGTCCACTGGGCCGGGGGTGCGGGCGAGTCGAACGGCGGTACCCGCCAGGTCAGTGCCGACCAGGCCGTGGGCTAGTCCCAACCGGTGGAACGCCGACAGCGCATTCGGCGAGGCGACAGTGACCTGTCCGTTGGGGTCGAGCCGGATGAAGCCATCTCCGACTCTCGGTGGCGAGTCCGTTGCCGACAAGCCCTCCGGCAATGGAAAATTGCCGGCCGCAATCATTGCGATGAGCTCGGCGGCACTGGCTAGGTAGGCGGCTTCCAACGCGCCACCGGCAACGTCTCGGCGGGCCGCGTGGCGGGCGATCACCGCGATGACTCGGCCTTCGCGAGTCACCGGAATGGCTTCCTCCAGGCCCGTCGGCCCGGCCTCCTCGAAGCGGCGAACGACGCGGCCGCTGGTGTAGGCACGATCGAGGATCAGGCGCCTTCCCTTCGCGACGAACTGACCGACCACATCATCGGGTATCGCCGTCGGCCCGGTGGTGGGGCGAGCTTGCGCAACTGCCGTGAAGCCACCGTCGTTCCAGGTCGGCACCCACAGCACCAGGTCGGCGAAGGCCAGGTCGGCCACCAGTGTCCAGTCGGCCACAAGCGCGCGCAGATGATCGCGGTCCTCGGGTCGCAGATCGCTGCGATCAGCGAGTAACCGCCGTCGGTCAACCATGTGGCGAGGGTACGGCGAAATCGAAGTGGGCGCGCCTGCGACCATCGATGTATGACCCGTGACCCCTCCGATCGCACCGCGGATCTGATCCGACGCGACGCGACCAGCGTGTGGCACCCGTTCACACAGCAGTCCCTGTGGCTTGCCGACGAACCGATCATGGTCGAGCGGGCGGAAGGCATGTACTTCTGGGACACCGACGGCAAGCGCTACCTGGACGGTGTGTCCTCCCTGTGGGTGAACGTGCACGGCCACGCGGTGCCGCAGATCAACGATGCGATCACAACTCAACTGCAGCAACTCGACCACGTCACCTTCCTGGGCCTCGGCCACGAGCCTGGCGTGGTTTTGGCCGAGAAGCTGCTCGCGACCGCGCCCGCACAACTCACCAGGGCCTTCTTTGCCGGCGACGGATCGAGCGCAGTCGAGGCCGCCATCAAGATGGCCTACCAGGCCCAGGCGCAACGCGGCGAGGATCGACCATATTTTGCCCACATCGCCGAGGGGTACCACGGCGACACGTTGGGGGCAGTCAGCGTCGGCGGCATCGACCTGTTCCACGCCACCTACCGACCGATCTTGTTGGAGACCCGCATGGTCTCGTCCCCTGGCGTGATCGCGCAGGGCCAAACCCGCGGACAGCGCGCGGCCGAGGTGCTCGCCGAATTTGACCAACTGCTCCAACGCGACGGCGACCGGATCTGTGCGGTGGTGATCGAGCCACTCGTGCAGGGTGCCGGCGGAATGTTGACCCACCACGTGAGCTTCGTAAGCGGCGTTCGCAAGTTGTGCAACCAATACGGCGTACTGCTGATCGCCGACGAGGTTGCCACCGGCATCGGCCGAACCGGGACGATGTGGGCGGTCGACCAGACCGGCGTCAGCCCCGATTTGATGACGTGTGGCAAGGGACTCACCGGCGGCTACCTGCCCCTGTCGGCAGTCCTTGCCACCGAGGAGATCTACGAGGCGTTCCTCGGCACACCGGAACAGTCTCGAACGTTCTTCCACGGCCACTCCTACACCGCCAACCCCATCTGTGCGGCGGCCGCAATCGCCAACCTGGACCTGATGAGCGAACGCGACACCGTCGGTCACGCCGCGCACATCGGTGAGCTACTCGGCGAGGCCCTGACCCCGTTGGAGTCCTATGAGGGCGTCAAGGAGATCCGACGAGCGGGAACCATGACCGGAATCGAGGTCGCCTCGATCGGATCCCGCACCGGCTTCCAGGTCTGCCAAGCGGCCCGCGAACAAGGCGTGTGGGTCAGGCCGCTGGGTGATGTCGTCGTCTTGATGCCCCCGCTAGCCATCTCCGACGACCAGGCGTTGGAGCTGGTCGAGGTCGTCAGCGATGCGGTTCGAACGGTCGTCACGTGAGCGCAGCACGATGAGCATCGACAGCGAGGAGCACCCGGCTCCCGAGCCCCATCCGACCTGGTCCTGGCTGGAGCAACGCTCCCTGCAGCGACGTAAGGCAGGACTGCGCCGACGCCTGTCTCCCCGGCAGGCAATCAGGCCGAACCACCTTGACTTGGCCTCCAACGACTACCTGGGGTTGGCGACTGACACCCGAGTGATCTCCGCTGCCGCAGCGGCTGCCGGGGTCTGGGGCGCGGGCGCGACCGGTTCCCGTCTGGTCACCGGTTCGACGGCTCTGCACCAGGACCTGGAGTCCGAGTTGGCGAGCTTCGTCGGTGCCAGCAGTGCGCTGGTCTTCTCTTCGGGGTACCTGGCGAACATCGGCGCGATCACCGCGCTATCGGACAAGGACACCCTCATCGTCTCCGACGCACTGAATCATGCGTCGTTGATCGACGCCATCCGCCTCACCGGCGCCCCTGTCGTGGTGACCGCTCATCGCGATGTCGACGCTGTGAACGCCGCACTTGCACACCGGACAGTCGCGAAAGCGCTGGTGGTCACCGATGCGGTCTTCAGCGTGGACGGGGATCTGGCGCCGCTACGGGAGCTACATCTGGCAGCGCGCACCCACGACGCGCTGCTAATCGTGGACGAGGCTCATGCCATCGGAGTCATCGGGGAGGCCGGAGCCGGAGGCTGCCGGGCCGCCGGGATCAGTGGCGAACCAGACGTCGTCATGACACTCACGCTTTCCAAGTCGCTGGGCTCCCAGGGCGGTGCCGTCGCGGGCACCGCGGCGATCACTGACCATCTGGTGGACACCGCTCGATCCTTCATCTTCGATACCGGCCTTGCCCCTGCCTCAGCGGGTGCCGCCGAGGAGGCGTTGCGGATCATCACCGCCGAGCCCTGGCGGGTGGCGAATGTGCGGCGTCGGGCACGCGAACTGCGCGACGCGGCCCGTGCGGCTGGCTGGCAGACCAGCGAACCTGATGGAGCCGTCGTTTCGGTCTTTGTCGGATCCCCAACCGCTGCCGTCGCGGCGGCCGCTGCCTGCACCAGAGCCGGCGTTCACGTCGGGTGCTTCCGACCACCGTCCGTGCCCGACGGCCGATCCCGGCTTCGACTCACCTCACGTGCGACGCTGAGCGATGTGGACATAGCCACCGCGGCGGCTGCGCTGGCAACCGCCGCCCAACTGGAGGACTTGCCATGAGCGGAACCATCCTCACCATTACGGGGACTGGCACCAGCGTGGGAAAGACCGTGGTCACCGCAGCACTGGCCGCCCTCGCGGTCGACGCTGGCCAACGCGTCGCCGTCGTCAAACCTGGGCAGACCGGGGTGCGCGGCGACGATCTCGGCGACGTCGACGACGTCCGGCGGCTCGCTGGCGTTGCAGACACCTACGAGCTTGCCCGATTCTCCGATCCGCTGGCCCCGGCCGCGGCCGCCCGAATCGCCCACGTCCCGCCGATCGATGTGGCCGAGGTCGCTCGGCAGATCCGCGAGATTGCCGAGGACCACGACTTGGTCCTGGTGGAGGGCTCCGGCGGATTGCTTGTTGAGTTCGATGATCAGCACCACTCGATCGCCGACATCGCCCAGGATCTCGGGTCGGACAGCGTGGTCGTCATCGCTCCGAATCTGGGAACGTTGAACCACACGGCATTGACGCTTGAGGTCATGCGGCATCGCGGGCTGGCACTCGCCGGGGTGATCATCGGCAGTTGGCCGAAGAACCCCGACCTCTCGTGTTGCACCAATCTCGATGACATCGAGAGCATCGCTGGGGAGCCGCTGTCGGGAGCGATCCGCGAGAATCGCGCCAAGCTCGGCAAGTCGGAGTTTCTGGAAGCTGCTCGCAAGGGCCTAGCCCCCAAGTTTGGTGGCGAATTCGATGCGGCAGACTTCCGACAGCGCTTTGACTATCGGAGGATTGAGTGACAACGGACGTTTTGGATCGCGCACGGCAGGTTGTTCTGGAGCATGGTGAGGGCCTGAGCGAGGCTGATCTCCTTGCCGTCTTGACCCTTCCAGACGATCGCATCACCGACCTGCTCGGCCTCGCCCACGAGGTTCGCATGCGCTGGTGCGGCCCCGAGGTCGAGGTTGAGGGCATCGTGTCGATCAAGACCGGCGGGTGCCCCGAGGACTGTCACTTCTGTTCGCAATCGGGTCTGTTCGCCTCACCTGTGCGAGCGGCCTGGCTGGACATCCCCAGCCTGGTGGAGGCCGCAGTTGAGACCGCCGCCACCGGTGCCAGTGAGTTCTGCATTGTCGCTGCCGTCCGTGGCCCCGACGAGCGCCTCATGTCCCAACTGCGCGAGGGAGTCGCGGCTATCAAAGCTGCCGTTGACATCAACGTCGCCGCCTCACTCGGAATCCTGACCCCTGAGCAGGTCGCTGACTTGGTGGAGATGGGGATCCATCGCTATAACCACAACCTGGAAACTTCCCGGTCGTACTTCCCCAAAGTCGTTTCGACCCATACCTGGGAGGAGCGGATGGAGACCCTGGAGATGGTTCGTGACTCCGGCATGGAGGTGTGCTGTGGCGGCATCGTCGGCCTCGGGGAATCGATGGAGCAGCGCGCCGAGTTTGCTGTCCAACTAGCGAGCCTGCGGCCGCACGAAGTCCCGCTGAACTTCCTCAACCCGCGCCCAGGGACTCCCTTCGCCGATGTGCCGGTCATGGAAACCAACGAGGCACTCAAAACGATCGCAGCGTTCCGGCTGGCCCTGCCCAAGACCATCCTGCGATTCGCGGGCGGTCGCGAAATCACCCTTGGCGACCTTGGCACCCGCGAAGGACTGCTCGGTGGCATCAACGCCGTCATCGTGGGCAACTACCTGACAACTCTGGGCCGTTCGTCAGATACCGACATGGACTTGCTGACCGACCTGAAGATGCCGGTCAAAGCACTGTCGGACACGCTGTAGCACTGGCCCAGCCCGACCCGCTAGGACCCCCTCCCCCCGGGGCTGATCTGCACCTACCGACCCGCAACCCGTTGGAGTCCACATGATGATGAACCAGAAACTGCTCGCCGCCATCGCCGCAGTGCTCGTCGGCGTGCTGGTGTTGGCTGTGCTCGTCAACTTCATCTAAGACCTCGCAATGCTTGGCCGGTCCGTCGAGATCCGAGAGATCCGCCCAACAGAATTCGAAGCGGTCGGTGAGTTGTGCGTCAGTGCCTACCTCGCAGGCGGAGTAGTCACCGACCACGACCAGTACTTGCCGACGCTTCGCGACGTGGCCGCTCGTGCTGGCGACGATTCGGCCCAGGTTCTGGTCGCAACCACCGCTGGGCGCATCGTCGGGACTGTGACCTACTGCCCGTTCGGATCCCCGTTGACCCAGATCTGCCGCAACGGAGAGTTCGAATTCCGCTTTCTTGCCGTTGCCGTCGGGCAACAAGGCAATGGCCTAGCGACCACCCTCATCGACGCATGTGAAAACCTTGCCCGAGCAACGGGTCTGACCACCTCAATCGCCTGCGTGACCGACACCAACACCGGCGCTGCGGCGCTCTACCAAAAACTCGGGTTCGTACACGTGCCTGAGCGCGACTGGCATCCCATGGAAGGCGTCACCTTGGAAACCTACGAGCGACCGATCGCCACCGAATACTGCGGCCGCTGTGGCGCGATTCTGTCGAGCGGAGATCACCAGGCGTGCGAGGCGGCCCTGAAGCTGGAACCGCCGCGCTACTGCGAGGTCTGCCGCCGCCGCATGATCGTTCAGATCACACCAACGGGATGGAAAGCCCGCTGCAAGCAGCACGGTGAAATAACTGGCTGAGGCTGGCGAGGGGTCCGGCCTGGCGAGGGTTCGGCTGGCTGGGTTAGGTGCTGATGACCGCGATGACGTCGCCCTCGTGGATGACGTCGCCCTCAGCGACTTTGAGTTCGGTGATCATTCCGCTTTCCTCTGCGACGACGGGAATCTCCATCTTCATTGATTCCAAGATGACGAGGGTGTCGCCGTCGGCGACCGTATCCCCAGCCGCCACTAAGACCTTCCACACGTTCGCCGTCATTTCAGCGCAGACCTCAGACACTGGTGCCTCCTCGTTGTTGTTGTCGCCATCCAACCAGCCCGGGGCCTAGCCGCGCATCCTGCCGATGATCCCGGTGTCGTAGTCGCCCTGCCGAAACTGCTCATCGGCGAGCAATTCGGTGAAGAAGGGCAGGTTGTTCTTAGGTCCCACGATGGTGAAGTCCGCCAACGCTGCTGCCGCCCGGGTCAGCGCTGCCGCCCGATCCTGGCCGTGAACCACGAGCTTGGCCATCAACGGATCGTAGAAGGGCGTGACGACTGAACCCTGTTGGTAGCCAGCGTCCACCCGGATGCCGTCGCCGCAGGGCTCCACCCACTCGGTGATCGTCCCCGGGCCGGGCAGGAAGCGCTGAGGATCCTCGGCATAGACGCGGAATTCGATCGCGTGTCCGGTGGGTGTTGGCAGGTCGCCGGGGTCGAAGGTGGGTGGAAGCCCGGCTGCGATGCGCAGCTGCTCCTCAACCAGGTCCAGTCCAGTCGTCATCTCAGTGACGGGATGCTCGACCTGTAGCCGGGTGTTCATTTCGAGGAACCACGCCTCACCCGTTGCGGTGTCGAACAGCATTTCGACTGTGCCCGCGTTTTGGTAGCCGACCGCTTCGCCGGCTCTGGCGGCGCTAGCCAACAGCTCTGCCCGCAACTCGGGACTGACTGCGGGTGAAGGGGCTTCCTCAGCCACTTTCTGGTGACGGCGCTGCACGGAGCAGTCGCGCTCACCAAGGGCCACCACAGTGCCGTCGGCCAGCCCGAGGATCTGCACCTCGATGTGCCTCGCGCTCGGAACGTAACGCTCGAGCAGGATCGCCGGGTGGGAGAAGAAGCGCTGCGCACGGGTTTGAGCCGTCTCAAACGACGAGGCCAGCTGTTGGGCGTCAAAGGCAGCGGACATCCCGATCCCGCCACCACCGGCGGCCGCCTTGACCATGACCGGGTAACCGATCCGGTCCGCCTCAACCAACGCGGCGGCGATATCTGGAACCGGCCGCGAACTTCCCGGTGCGACGGGAACGCCCGCGGCCGCCATCCGATTGCGAGCGGCGATCTTGTCACCCATCGCACGCATCGCGGCGGGCGATGGCCCGACCCAGACGATGCCCTCATCCATCACCTGCTGGGCAAAATCGGCGCTCTCAGAGAGGAAGCCGTAACCCGGGTGAATGGCTGTCGCGCCGGTCTTTCTGGCTGCCGCCAACACGGCCTCGGGGTTGAGATAGGACTCCGCCGGCGCCGCTGGGCCAATCAACACCGACTCGTCGGCGTCAGCGACGAATGGCAGGTCGACATCGGCCTCGGAGTACACCGCAATCGTTCTGATGCCGAGCCGTTGAGCGGTTCGGATGATGCGTCGGGCGATCTCGCCCCGGTTGGCAACCAGCAAGGAGTCCATCACGCGGTGAAGATTAGCCCGGCCCACTTTGCGTTGAATCTGCGCCTACGCGCGCACAAGTTGACCTAAGGTGAAAGGCGTGGATGACACCGACGACCCGCGTGACCACCTTCGGCTTGCGCCAAGCCATGGCCTCTCGCTGATTCACGGGGAACGCAAAGCCGGAATTCCGATGGATTCCATTGGCGACGAGCAGACTCGACCCGCGCTCACCTCGATCGTCGTCAAGGTCGACGGCGACCGGGTCGTCGCAACCGCGACGCTGGCCCTCAACGGTTACGTCTTACACGGCACCGCCGAGGGCAATCGGTCCGATCGCACCTCCCATGTCGCAAGCGCGACTCTCGATTCGATTTCGGAGTTGCTGTCCGGCTCCGCGTCGATCGAGAACGCCATGGTGGTCGATGTCGAGGGCCGACAGGTCGCGCTCACCATCGTTCGGGTCGAGTCGGAGGGCATAACTGACATGCTCGTTGGCAGCGCGATCGTGCGCGGGGACCACGAGGACGCGACGGCGCGTTCGGTGCTGTCGGCGCTGAACCGCCGCCTCAGTCGGTGAGCTCCTGTGCAACCATTGGCTGGATCACTCCGCGATCCTGCGGCATGACAGATCAACATCAGGAGCGGCTATGAGCAAGCGTGGACGCAAGCGTCGCGCACGTAAGAAGAAGAGCGCAAACCACGGTCGCCGACCCAACGCCTAAGGCCACACCGGATAGGTCCACCGATCAGTGACCTATTCACGCGTGGTCTAGTGGCTGGGCATTCGGCGGCTAAGCAAGAAAGGCGGGAGCGCGATCAGCGCCCCGCCTTTGTTGTACCGATGCCCAGCAAGAAAGGCCGGAGCGCGATCAGCGCCCCGCCTTTGTTGTACCGATGCCCAGCAAGAAAGGCGGGAGCGCGATCAGTGCCCCGCCTTTGTTGTACCCAAAGAATCAGTTGCGGCGAAATTCGGGCGACGAATCCGCGACTCGCGCTGAGCCACACGTTTCGATACGCAGCCGCACGATGAGGGCCGTGACCCGGCCACGTAGAT
>JAGNDY010000004.1:16277-44631 GCA_018003655.1 Candidatus Nanopelagicales bacterium | reverse complement strand
GCCCCGCCTTTGTTGTACCCAAAGAATCAGTTGCGGCGAAATTCGGGCGACGAATCCGCGACTCGCGCTGAGCCACACGTTTCGATACGCAGCCGCACGATGAGGGCCGTGACCCGGCCACGTAGATCTTGAGGTGCTGACTCGCAGCCACATGCCCGAGCAACGACATCTTTGACTTTGCGCTCGCTGTGGTAAACCTCGTCACAGGGCGGACAGGCCTCAAAATGCGCCCGAATGCGAGCGCAATCTTCCGCACTCATCTCGCCGTCGATTACTTCCCAGACGTGCTCCTGGGCCTCCGCGCATGGACCCTCGGTGCACCCCGAAGTAGTGTCGGCCCCTTCGCTGGCGGCGACCCCTTCGCTGGCGGCGACAGGATCGTGGTCTGGACCTCGGCTTCCGAAGGTCGGCATCTCGCTCATGACGTCCCCTCCTGGGTACGAGCGGCAACGAAGCCACGCTCGCGGGCGTAGTCCTCCAACTTGTCCCGCAACTGTCGGCGGCCGCGGTGAAGACGTGACATCACCGTGCCAACTGGCGTCTCCATGATGTCAGCGATTTCCTTGTACGCGAAGCCTTCGACATCGGCAAAGTACACCGCGAGTCGGAACTCCTCCGGGATTGCAGCAAGTGCGTCTTTTACATCACCGTCGGGCAAGCTGTCGAGTGCTTCAGCCTCGGCGGAACGCAGCCCGTGCGACGTATGGGACTCGGCTTGGGCCATCTGCCAATCCTCAACGTCGTCGGTTGACGACTGCAGCGGCTGACGTTGCTTCTTGCGGTAACCGTTGATGTAGGTGTTGGTCAGGATTCGGAACATCCAGGCCTTCAGATTCGTGCCCGGCTTGAACTGGTGGAATGCCTTGTAGGCACGCTCCACAGTCTCCTGAACCAGGTCAGAGGCGTCGTCTGGGTTGCGCGTCATTCGCATGGCGCCGGCGTACAGCGTGTCCAACAGTGGCAGGGCGTCGCGCTCAAACCGTTCGGACCGCTCCTCCGGAGTCTCGGTGGCGACGTCGACCTCTCCCACGTCCTTGCTGGGTCGAGCGTCCTCACCTTGTTCCATAACCAGCGAGGGTAACGCTGACGCTGCCCCGATGGTTCCGGGAGTGAACTCTGTGGTCACCAACACGGGCAGACCCCCTCATGGTCGGACACGGATTCGAACAATGGCTCCCTGCACAACAAGCCGCGTGCGGCGGTCATTCCCCCGCTACTGCCAGCCGCCGACCTGGCTCGTCCGAAGTTGCGAGGCGCAGCCTGTTTGAGGGGCCGAACTCTGATGCCTGGGTTGACGGTGACTGAGGAACTACCCGGCGGCGTCCCGCTATCGACATCCCACGGCGATCCAACCAATTGACGAGGACGCCGTCGGCTGAGTACCATTGGTACAGTACCTTGAGTCACACCTACTAGCACCGAGGAGATGCCATGAACGTGCTGAAGACCGACTACCGGCTCGACGTTCGCGCTCTGATTTTGCCGTTCGCGTTGACGTTGCTTGGGCAGGTTGTCGCCGTGCAAATCGTGATCATGGTCAACGGCAACCAGATCGGGCTGGTGGAGAACCTGTTGCTCGCCGCGGTCGCTGGCTACTACGCGTATGTCCTCATCACCCGGGGGACGCGGCTGCGCCAAATCCGCTTCGGGATGCTGGTCACACACGCGACGGCCTACACGATCGTCAACCTCTCGTATCTGCTCCACGCCTTCGTGCTCATCGTCGCCAATAGCCCTGCGATCCGCGGAGACAGCAACTTTCTGATGAACGAGGGCTGGTTCGGGGTCACGTTCGGAATGGCGACCGGCTGGGGTATCGGACTACTCATCCACGCCTTCGCGAGTGTCGCCAGCCGGGGTTGGGAAGAACACCCGTGAAGGACGAGACCGAGGAATGGCTCGACGAACTGGTGCGCAGCTGGACCGAGACATTCAAGAAGAGCCTGACCACGCTGGAGCTGATGCGAGCAGTTGCAGCCCTCGCCCCGGCGCCAGCCAATACCATCGGCCAACGCCTTGCCCAGCAAACCGGTTGGAGTCTGACCGACCGGGGTCTCTACCGATCCCTACGACGACTAACAACCCTCGGACTCTTGCGCGTCGATGAAGTGGCCGTCGCTCGAACCGGAGCTAAACGCAAGGACTACTCGCTGACGACCCTCGGCGTCGCCTACTTGGAGCGGATCGAGAAAGTCGTTGCACAGGCCACGTGATCCAGCCGTCGACCTGGCTAGTTGGTGTCCGCCAGCGGAGCCAACAGTTCAGGCCCGTTATTGCGCACGCTATTGACCTCGGTGGAGATGGGGTATGCCTCCAGCAGCCCCGGTACCGCTGGCACCAACAGCCCCGCTTGCGGCGCGCTGTTCGCGGGGTCGAGCCAGTCGGCAAAGTTGTCCCTGGCGACCAACAGTGGCATTCGATCGTGAATCCGCCCCAACTCATCGGTGGCAGTGGTCGTCAAAATGGCGCAAGTCCAGCGGAAGGCGTCGGGATCCTCTTCATCGTCGACTGACGGATCTCGCCAGATCTCATAGAGGGCAGCCATTGCCATCAGACTGCCGTCGGTGGGATGGATGTAATACGGCTGCTTGCGCACCTTCCCGCCGGGAGGCAACGCGGTCTTGTCCGGCGTGTACCACTCGTAATACCCGTCTGCTGGCAGTATCGCCCGGCGCTTGGCAAACGCCCGACGGAACGAGGGCTTCTCGGCGGCGGTTTCCAGCCGTGCATTGGCCATCCGGTTTCCGATCTTCGGATCTTTGGCCCAACTCGGGATCAGTCCCCAGCGCAGCACCCGCAGTTGGCGCTCGTCGTGACGGTTGACCACCGCATAGACCGATTTGCTCGGTGCAACGTTGTAGTCCGGCGCCAGCGTCTTCTCTGTCACCGGGACAGCATTGAACTGCTCGGAGATGACTGACTTATCCGCAGCCGCTACGTATCGTCCACACACGGGACTAGTTTGCACGTTCGGCAGATAGGCTCGCCGGGTGAATGCCGATGCCTCGACCAGCGCTTACTGGTCGGCGCCAACCGCGGCCGGTCCCGTAGTTGCCAGCGTTGAGGTTCCAGGCTCGAAGTCGATCACGAACCGGGCATTCATCCTTGCCGCAATCGGTAGCGCACCCGCGGTCATTCACCACCCATTGATTGCTCGAGACACCAGCCTGATGCTCTCGGCACTGACCACGATGGGGGTCGGGATTGACGTCGTCGACGGCGGATCGGCAGTCCGGATCGAACCTCGCCCGTTGATTGGCCCAGCCGAAGTCGACTGTGGACTCGCGGGCACTCTCATGCGCTTCCTTCCGCCCGTCGCGACCCTGGCTACCGGTTCGATCACCTTCCACGGGGATACCCAGGCCAGTGCTCGGCCACTGACCGAGACAGTCACCTCATTGCGCGCGCTGGGTGCCGAAATCGACGATGCGGGTAGGGCCACGTTGCCCTTTACGGTTCACGGGGCGGGCCGACTACCTGGCGGCGACGTAACCCTGGACGCGGCAAGGTCCAGCCAGTTTGTCAGTGGTTTGCTGCTCAGCGGGGCACGGTTCGATCAGGGGGTCGTCGTTCATCACCGTGGTGGTGAACTGCCGTCGTTGCCCCACATTTCGATGACCCTGGCCCTGCTTGGGCAAGCCGGTGTGCACGTCAGTGAGGCGATTGACTCGGCAACGCACGCCACCTGGACAGTGCAACCGGGGGCGGTGGACTTGGTAGACGTGACCGTTGAGCCAGATCTGTCGAACGCGACGGTCTTCCTCGCCGCCGCCATGGTTACCGGTGGATCCGTCACGATTGCGCGGTGGCCAACAGAGACGATCCAGCCTGGCGAACAGATCCTGGCCGTCCTGGCGGCGATGGGTGCCCAGATCGACCGGACTGCCACCGGCCTCACGCTGACGGGCCCGGATCAGCTAGCAGGGATTGCCGTGGATCTGCGCCAGATTGGCGAGGTCACGCCCACCATTGCAGCGATGGCCACCCTCGCCCATTCCCCGACTGTATTGCGCGGCGTCGGTCATTTGCGCGGCCATGAGACCGATCGCCTCGCGGCTCTGGTGACCGAGATCAATCGTCTCGGTGGTGACGCGTCCGAGACCGAGGATGGCCTGGTCATCAACCCACGTCCGTTGCGCGGGACTCGGGTGCAGACTTACCACGATCACCGAATGGCGACGTTCGCAGCGATCGTCGGACTGGTCGTTCCCGGCGTCGAGGTGGAGAACATCGCCACGACGGGAAAGACGCTGCCGGACTTCACGTCCCGCTGGACCGACGTGGTTGCCCCAACGTGAGCCCCCGCGAACTCGACGAGGACGACGTCCGGTCGCGCCCGACTCGTGGAACCCGGCCCCGTAGCAAGCAGCGGCCGGCCCACGCCGATGCGCGCGCGGCCCTGGTCGTCGCAGTGGATCGAGGGCGCATCACGTGCGCATTGGCAGATGATCCCGACCGCGAGGTAGTGACCGTCAAGGCCCGCGAACTGGGACGCAAAGCGGTCGTGGTCGGCGATCAAGTCGGCGTCGTCGGCGACCTTTCCGGCCAGCCAGACGCACTGGGGCGATTGGTCAGGATTGAACCTCGATCGACCACCCTGCGGCGCACCGCCGACGACTCCGACCCCTACGAGCGGGTAATCGTTGCCAATGCCGATCAGATGGGCATCGTCGTGGCCCTCGCCGACCCACCGCCACGAGTCGGACTGATCGATCGTTGCCTGGTGGCGGCCTACGACGCTGGCGTCGATCCGTTGCTCATCCTCACCAAGTCCGACTTGGCCGACCCTGCGCCCCTGCTCGCCAGCTACCGGGCCCTGGACGTACCCGCCATCAGCATCCGCCGCGGTGCTGACCCCACCCCGGTGGCGGATCTGCTGCAAGACCGGGTCACCGTCTTTGTCGGACATTCCGGGGTCGGCAAGTCGACACTGGTCAACGCACTGATTCCGTCCGCGCACCGCGCCACCGGGCACGTCAACAGCGTGACCGGTCGAGGCCGACATACCTCCACCTCGGTGCAGGCGACCTGGCTGCCAGGGGGCGGCTGGATCGTTGATACCCCCGGCCTACGGTCCTTCGGTCTCGCCCACGTCGACCGCGATCGGGTGGTGGGTGCCTTCTCCGACCTGGCCGATGGAACGCAGGCGTGCCCGAGGAGTTGCAGCCACGACGAGCCCGAGTGCGGGCTCGATGCGTGGGTGGCAGCAGGTCACACAACGCAAGCGCGATTGGAATCGCTGCGCCGAATCCTGCGGGCGATCGACGCTGAGTCGCCCGGTTAGCCAGCGCTTGGGGCAGGCGTATTCGCGATGATCTTCGACCACACGGCTGTCGCTCCGGATTCGCCGGCGCGGTAGGTCCCCCAGATCGCGGCGAGCGCAACCAGGATGACCAGTGCCGCGAGCAGTTTGGTGAGCAGCGTTCGGCGCCCGCCCCGGCGATCAACCAGCCACAGCACGAAAGTGACGACGAGCAATCCAAACGCGTAGTACTTCAGTTGTTCGCCCAGTTCGGCGTGCGTCTTGGGGTTCCCTACTCGCTGAGCAAGTGCTTCACCACTCTTTTCCGCCAGGAACGCGAAGGCCAACGACACCCCAGCACCGAGCCAGACCAAGACCCCGAACCGACTCGACCATCGCGGCACGAAAGCGATGATGATCGCTGCGAGCGCGGAGAATGGGAGCAAAACCACCGGCATGTGAACGACCAACGGGTGGATGGGCAGACCGTTGATTGTGTCGAAAGGATTGGCTGCACCCAGCAAAACTTGCGCGAGCATCAACATGGCGCCGAGGCTACTGCCCAACACCCCAGGTCCTAGAGTCGACTCGTGAACCGGTCCGAACTTCCTTACGCCGCCGACTTGGAGCTCGCGCTTCGGCTTGCCGACGAGGCTGACCGGATAAGCATGCAGCGGTTCCTTGCCAGTGATCTTCGCGTTGAGACCAAGCCTGATCTGACTCCGGTAACCGAGGCAGATCAGGCCGTCGAACGCTGCCTGCGGGAAGTGATCGCCATCGAACGCGGCGACGACACAGTCGCAGGTGAGGAGTACGGGGGCCTGATTCCCGGCAGGCTGCCGACCGGTCGTGCATGGATCATCGACCCCATCGACGGAACCAAAAACTACGTCCGCGGCGTGCCGGTGTGGGCCACTCTGATCGGCCTCATCGATGACGGGCACCCAATCGTTGGCGTGGTGAGTGCCCCAGCCCTGGGTCGGCGGTGGTGGGCCCAGCAGGGCGGCGGGGCTTGGACGAAGACGAACTTGGTCGACCATGACGCCCCCGCCCGGCAGATCCACGTCAGCGCGGTCGCCGACTTGGCTGATGCGTCCTTCTCGTACTCCGATCGCGAGGGTTGGGATGAGCGCACGAGTCCTGGCCGCTTCGAGGCGCTGGCGAGCGCCAGCTGGCGCACCCGTGCGTATGGAGACTTCTACTCGCATGTACTGGTCGCCGAGGGCGCTGTTGACGTGGCGGCAGAGCCCGAACTCAACGCCTGGGATATCGCGGCATTGATTCCGATCGTGCAGGAGGCTGGCGGAACAGTGACCGGTTTCGACGGTTCGGCAGCGCTGACCGCAGGTTCGGCAATCACCAGCAACTCCGCACTACATCCTGCTGTTGCCAGCACACTCGCCTAAGGCACTCGCCGTCGCTTCCACGTTGCCGATTCAAGCCTGCCCGATGAGGTGAGGCGCGCTAGGTCGCGGCAGCACCCGTCCCGGTCGGGTCCACGGCAACTGGGTCCTCGGGTTTGTCCGGCGGCGCGGTTTGGAACCAAAACTTGGCCACGCCGTAGCAAACTGAGACGACCGGCACGGCGATCACGGCTCCAAACAGCCCAGCCAGCAGCGTTCCGCTCGCCACCGCCACGGCAACCGCGAGCGGATGGATATTGACCGCCTTACTCATCACCAAGGGCTGCAGCACGTGGCCCTCGAGCTGTCCCAGCAACGCGATGCCCGCCAACACGATCAGGGCGATCAGCGGTCCCCGGGCGGCAAGCGCAACGATTACCGAGACGAACATGGCGATGGGAGCGCCGATCAGCGGAATAAACGTCCCGAAGAAGACCAGCAGCGCAAGCGGGAACGCCAGCGGAACTCGCAGGATCAGCAGCAAAATACACACGAATGCCGCGTTCGATGCCGCCACGATGATGATGCCGCGGGTGTAGCCGGCGAAGCTGCGCCAGGCAACGTGGCCCGCGCCGTCGACGCGCGGCCGGACACCCTTGGAGAAGAGCTTGGTGGTCCACGACCAGATATTGCTGCCGCCGCCAAGGAAGCAGACCGCGCTGAACAGCGCCAACGCCAACCCGGCGAAGACCTCAACGACGGCGCCAGCACCACCCAATGCCCCTTGGGCAAGGTCGGCCCGGTGATCCAAGAACCATTGTTGGGCGTTGTCATACCACTTGACGAAATCTGCACTCTGAACGTGGAAGGGCCCGGTCTCAAGCCAGGTTTCGATCTGCCGGATGCCGTTGCCGAACTGCTGCGACAGGTTCGTCCATTCGCCGGCGACGGAGGTCGTGATGAAGGTCAGGATCCCGACGATGACCAGGATCAGCGCAAACATGCCCAATCCCACCGCCAGTCCGTTGGGCATGAACTTGTTCAGGATCCGGACGAGTGGACCAACGATCGCCGCGATGATCAATCCGACAAAGAGGGCAATGACAACGAACTCGAGGCGACCGAGCACGTTGAGCAGCACATAAAGGGCGGCGAGGAGAACCAGGATCCGCCAGCCATAGGCCGCCGAGGTTCTCAATCCGCGCGGAACTGGCGTCTGGTCGCTCACGGGAGCGATCCTGCCACCGTTTTCGCTGGATTTCTCTTGACGACGTACTCTGCTGGAAGGGAGAGTGACGGTTAGTGCTGCAGAAACCGGATGAGGGCCGCATCAATCGGCCGCCAAGTGAACTCAGCGGGGGGGATCCTGTCGGGTCTGGTCGGCCTGCCCAACTCGCTGGGGAAAGCACCTCCGGGGAAGCTGCCACAACGCACGACCAAGCTGAAAAAGCTGACCAAACAGACCTAGCACGGGCTCCCGGTACACACGCTCCTACCAGCGCGGTCTCACCGACCAACGCTGATTCCGCCGCGACCGGCGAGGTGACCCTCGACCCCGCGCTCTTGGACGGCTTGCCCGATGCGTTCATGGTTACTGATGCGCGGCTGTGTATTCGCCTCGTGAACGCAGCCGCCAAGACGATGTACGGGTTTGACCTCGACAAGCTCATCGGCACGCCCATCGTCGACCTCGTTGAAACTGACCTGGGCGAGGGTGTCTCAGCCGAGGACGCTCTGCGTGCCCTGACCGAGCAGGGCTCATGGCAGGGTCGGGTTCGGCAGCGCGCCAACGGCGCAGAGTGGATGGTCGTTGACGCAAACGCGCGTATCTTGACTGACCGCGATGGCAACGCGACCGGCGCGGTATTCGTGTCTCGTGACGTCACATCCCTGCTCGCTGCCGAACAGGAAGTCGCGGAACGGACGCACTTTGCCTCCGCGGTTCTGGAGTCGCTACCTGGCCGAACGTGCGTCATCGGTGGTGACGGCCGCGTGATCGCGACCAACCACCGGTACCTCGAGGAAGGTCCGACGGGGGCCGGCGAACACACCGGGCCAACTGAAGGCGCCGACTACGTCGCATGGCTCACCGACGTACTGAACGACGAAGCGACCATCGACCTGCGAGAACTACTGCGCGGCAATTGTCATGACTTCCGGACCGAGTTTCCCACCGTGCAACGGCGCAAGCGTCGGTGGACGGAGCTGTTGGCGGTGCCACTGTTCGCCGAAAGTGGCGGAGCGGTCGTTACCCACGTTGACATCACGGAACGTAAGCAGGCAGAGAAAGCACTCACCCAACGGGCTACCCACGATCCGTTGACCGGACTCCCAAACCGCGTGCTGTTGGCAGACCGCCTAGCTCATGCGCTCTCGCGCGCGGCCAGAAGCAATACCCAGGTGGGACTGCTGTTCTGCGACCTCGACGGATTCCGCGACGTGAACAACACCTTCGGTCACCTGGCAGGTGACCGGCTGCTCGTGACGATCGCAAAGCGGCTGCGGGCGGTCTGCCGTTCCAGCGACACCGTGGCTCGGGTCAGTGGTGACGAGTTCGTCATCATCTTGGAGGACGTCACTGGAACAACGGAGATGGAAGACGTTGCCCAGCGAATCATTGATGCCCTAGCCGAACCGGTCGTCATGGACGAGGGGACCGCTCGTACGGGCACAAGTGCCGGTCTGGTGATCTCGCCAGGCGTTTCCCGGGCAGGAGTGCGAACGGTCGAGAACATGATCCGCGATGCTGATGCCGCGATGTACGCGGCCAAAGAGGCTGGTCGAGGTAGGTACGCCTGGTTTACCCCGGAAATGCGGGAGAAACCCCGCGAGCGCCCGACTTTCGTCCGCGCCATCAATCGCCTACTCAATCGCTGACGGGCTGCGCGCGTAGACCCGCATGGGCAGGCCGTGCTCGGGACGCAGCGTGACCGAGGCCAACGCTTCGACAGCCTGGCCACCAGCGGTTTCAAACCTGAACCGTGAGGCGATCGCAGCGACCACCAGCGTCGCCTCAAGCAGGGCCATGTCTCGGCCGATGCACAGCCGTGGCCCCAGCCCGAATGGCAAGTACGCATCGCGTCGAGTCGACCCGCCCAGGAAGCGACTGGGGTCGAATTCTTCCGGGCGATCCCACGCGTCGGGGTGTCGATGAACCAAGTAAGGACTCATGATGACCAGCGAACCGGTGGGCATCGCAACCTCCAAGGCCTGGTGCTCGGCGGTGGATTTTCGCGTGATGACCCAGGCCGGCGGGTAGAGCCGAAGAGTCTCGTCCACGATTGCTCGGGTCCACGTCAAGTCAGGCACGTCGGCGAAGGTTGGCAGCCGACCGGCAAGCACTGAATCAACCTCAGCGTGCAGCGCCGCTGCAGCCGCTGGATTACTGGCCAGCAAGTGCCACACCCACGTCATCGTGCTCGCGACCGTCTCGTGCCCGGCGACCAGAAAAGTCACCAACTCATCGCGCACCCCGCTGCCGTCGAGTTGGGCTGCCGGATCGATGCGTGCCGCCAGGAGCATGTCGACGAGGTCGCTGCGGTCCACCGGCGCAGCGACGCCGGTGGACCGGCGCGCGGTCAGCACGTCGGCAACGGCCGCGTCCAGTGTTCTGATCGAACGCCGCAACCGCGTCGATCCCGGCGTTGGCCAATTCAGCGGTGGTGCCAGCGGGTTGCGGGCTCGCGCTACCACCTGGTCCAGCGCGATCAGCGTCGCCTGGGTCAGCTCTCTGGCTTGGGAGTCCCAGGTCGATCCGAACAGGGCGCTTGCCACGACTTGTAGCGACAACTCCATCATGGCCTCGTCCACGTCCACCACCGTGCCATCACGCAACCGTTGCCACCGTGCGAGATAGGGGTCGACCGCGGCGACCGCGTGGTCGGCGACCCCGGCGAGTCGCTCATGGTGGAACGCGGGCTGAATGACCCGTCGCCGTTCGCGCCAGGGTGGATCGTCAGCGGTCAACAGGCCCGAACCGGTAACGGTTGCCAGGTTGTCGTATTGCAGGGTGCGCTTGGTGTAGTCGCGCGCGGAGGAAACCAGCACATCGCGCACTGCATCGGGGTCGGTCAGCAAGTACACCGCTGGTCGGGGAATCGGAAACTGCGCAACATCTCCGTACTCACGCCAGATCGCAGCGAGAAACTGCAACGGATCGCGCCGAATCCGACCAAACGATTTCAGCATTTGGCCACCCGATGGCCCCGGCGCATTGATAGCAACCTGCCAACCGGAGCGTGGAACGCCGGGCTTGGACATGCCTGTCAGCCTACGGATTGCGCGACGGACAAGCGGGTAGGGCCAGTATTGGCCCGTGAGTTCGTTTGCCCATCGGGTCACGATGTCGATGATCGAGGTTGACCTGTCAGCGGCGCGATGGGTGTCAGCCCTACGTCGAGCGGGCGTCGTCGTCCTACTGCTGGTCGTGGGATTGAAGTTCGCAAGCGCTGGGGCGGCAGTGAGTGCAGCAACGGCGGCGTTGCTGATAGGCCTGCTCGACAAGGGCCGCTCGCCACGTTCGACTTGGCACACGATGGCAGCTGGGACCGTCCTGCTGACCGTCGTCACCCTCTTCGACACAGTCTTGGCCAACTCCGGCATCGCGACCTTGGTGCTCATGGTCGTGCTTGCCTTCGCTTCGGGAGTCAGTTCTGGGGTCGACCCACGCGCACCGCAGGTCTTTGTGTTCGGAGCGATCCTGGCCGCGACCCATTTGGTCACGCCGCAATCAGCCGATCGTGGACTCGAAGCGGCCGCGGCGATCGCGCTTGCGGGCGGGCTGCAGACTTTGCTTGCATTGGCGTCTGCCCCGATCGTGCGCGATCGCCCCGAGCGTCGCCGAATCGCCAAGGCGCTGCGGGTCGTGGGTCACAACGTCGAGGCTGTTGGCCGCTCGGACGAGCCGAACCTGGAACTGGGCACGCGGGCAGCATCCGCAGCGATGGCAGAGGTCGCCGACTACGTCACCAAGAGCGACCTCGCCGCTGACCATCGTGGGCGCTACGCGTTGATCTTGGCTGATGCGGACGCGCTTCGGATCGAGGCGCGTGCCTACTATGCGCGGGCTTCACTCGGCCTTGCGATTCCTTCCGATCGACAAACCCGCGAGATCTTCACTGGTAGTGGCAAGGCGCTCGAACATGCAGCTGCGGCAATCGAGCGCGAGCACGAGCCGTCGCTGCAAGATCTGGACGATCAGGTTGACGCGCTGCGGTCGCGACTCCAGCGGTCCGAGGACTCCGAGCGCCCGATGACACGAACGGCGAAGGCGCTCATCGACGTGACCGGTGAGATGCCCAGCCACGTCCGCCACATCATGCGACTACCGCAACCGCGTCGAGAACATCGCAGCAACTCCCGACCTCTGCCAGATCGCCTGGCAGCGTCACTGAGCTGGGGGTCGCGCCCGTTGAGGTTCGGGATCAGGATGGCCGCGGCGGCGCTGGTGGCCGAGCTAATCAGCCTCGCGCTGCACCTCGAGCACGGATCCTGGGTGGCCGTTAGCGCGATGATGCTGCTTCGTCCCGATATCGGTCCGGCGGCTCCTCGCATCCTGATTCGGGCCATCGGCGTCACGGTCGGGGTCGGCGTTGTCGTCGGTATCGCCGCGGTCCTGGGAGAGTCGACATTCTGGCAAGTCGCGGCGATCTCGCTGTTGGTGTTCCTGATGTACGCGGTCGTCTCGGTCAATCAAGGCACCCAAACCATCCTGATGACCGCGACGATCATTTTGCTGCTGTCGATTGGTGGACTCGATCCCACCGAGCTTGCCCTCGCGCGATGGGTTGACGTGCTGATCGGCTGCGTTATCGGCACTATCTTCGCGTTGGCGATTCCCTTGTGGAATCGATCATCACTGGCACACGATGCGGCCGGCTACGCAGATGCCGTGGGCGACTGGCTCAGCTCCTTGGTTGCTTACGGTGACACAACGGCAGCAACTGACTCAGCTGCATTGGAGGAGATCCGACACCGTGGTCGGCGAGCCAGGGATGCGCGCATGACTGTCAACGCGACTTTGAATGCGTCGCTGCTCGAGCCCGCCGACCGCAAGCTGAGTGCTGGCGCTGTCGGCGTCGTACTTAGTTGGATTCGGCGGTGCTCAGACTCCGGAGTTGCCGCCGAGGCATTGCTGCGTCACGGAAGCCCCATGCCTGACGTCGCCCAGGGGTACGCGTTGGCTGCGGCAGGCGATCTTCGTGATGTGTCTGCGACACTGCGGGGCAGCAGATCGGTGGCTGATGACATCGCAACTCAGTCATCATTGCCGGAGGACTTGCCGAACGCTGACCGCGTGACCGAGGTGCTCCTGCGAGCAGCGCGGACGGCCAACGCCGCGAAGAGGGCGGCGAGCAGAGTGGGGAGCAGTTGATGGTTGCGCAGCACGGTCAACCGTCGGCGCTGCGACAACTCTGGCAATCCACAATCGACACACAAGCGCCCAAGTCCGGCTGGCCCTCCGCGACTCGCCGTGGACTGACGGTGGCACTCGTCGTCGCGATCGGCGCGGCCGCGGGGCACCTCGAAGAGGGTGCCATTGCTGGCATTGGCGCACTGAACGTCGGGTACATCGACGGTGTCGTGCCGCGGCGAACACTGACCAACGCACTGATCCTCACCGGACTCGGTACCACGGCCCTGGCTTTTGTTGCCGCGCTATTGGCGGGAACATGGTGGATCGTTCCCCTACTCGCCCTACTCGCCTTTGCCTACGGCACGTTCGCCGCCTCTGGCCTCGTGGCGATGAACGCGAGCCTGATGACACTGATCTCGGCGCTGGTTTTCAGCAACGACCCTGGCGACTGGCAGAACGCGGTCCATCTGGCGACGTGGGTGTTCGTCGGTTGCCTTGTCGCCGGGTTGAGTTCCCTGATCGGTTGGCGATACGAACGTGAATCGGAGTTGCGTCGCGGGATCGTCAATGTCATCGACGCGCTTCGAAGCCTCACGCTGGAGACGGGTGCTCCCCGAAACGCCCACTTAACCGCTGCGCGCGCTGAAACCGACGGCGAGATCCTGCTGGCGGGTGCGCGGCTCAGTCCACGCCGCAATGCCGGGTACGCACTGTTGATCCAAGAACTGAACTGGACCAGGCTCTGTATCACCAACTGGTTGCGCATGGGTGGCCCCACCGCCAGTGCAAGATATGCGGTGGCGGGTGTCCTTGAGCAGGTCGAGGCGGACGTTCGCCGCAGTCTGCGGTCACCACACGCAACGGCTGCCCTCGCCGATGCCGGATTGCACTCTGCCGACACTGACGATCGGAAGTCGGGCGAGACGTGGGCAATCCTCGTCGAGCAACTGAACCGGCTGCTCGACGCCGGCGACACGTTCGCAGCTGGCCCAGAAGCTGCCGACGGAACGCCGGGAGGCGACACTCTGGCTGCCGAAGGCTCCGTGGCCGATCGAGCCGACGAGGTCCGCGGCTTCGCCGACTGGTTCCACTCGATCCAGTCACTTTTTGCACCATCCACTGCGTCGTTCAGCCACGGGCTCCGACTGGCACTGGCCATTGGAATCGGCGAGGTGCTCACGGTGGGCTTCGACATCCCACGGGGGTATTGGATCGGCATCACGATCGTCTTCATCGTCAAACCTGACTTTGCGACCACGATCAACCGCAGCATCCTGCGGATCGCCGGAACAGTCGCGTCAGTTCTGTTCGTCACGCTGGTCATCGACTACACCAGCGACCCTGGGTGGGTCACGGTCTTTCTACTCATCGTCTTCGTGCCCTCCACAATGCGCTGGGCGACCGGCAACTACGGCATTGCCACGTTCTTCATGAGTACGACGATCTTGGTACTCGTGGAGGCGACCAACGAGGATTCCGCGACGGTGGTTCTCCGACTGCAGAACACCATGATCGGGGTCGTAATTGGCTTGCTGATCTACCTGCTATGGCCATCGTGGAAAGGCAAAGAGCTACCCAAACTGCTGCGAAACACGCTCGTGGCCCACCGTAATTGGGCGACTGCAGCGCTCGATGCGCTCGATGACCCAGCGCACTACGATGGCCCAGCGATCCGCGCTCTTGGTAAGGACGCCAGGGAGTCTGTGCTGGTCGCCCGCCCAGAGGCCGAGGGTGTCCTGCTTGAACCCCATCACAGCGAGACCGACCCTGTCGCAGCCCTCACGCTGCTCGATGCGTGCATGCAGGCTGCGACTTCGACTTTCGCCTTGGAAGCCAAGGCACGACAAGACCACGATCGAGGCGTCGAGAGCACTTGGGATTCCACAGCGTTGCGCGAGCACTTGGATGCCAGTTACAACCGAGCCACCTCTGCCCTGCTGACGCCTGGACGTGGTGTGGAGACGGTGCGCACTGAGCCCACAGACGTCGACGATGCAATCGTCTCCGTTGATTTCATCTCCACCGGAGACCAAGTCACCGACCGCGCGTTGGGCATGCTCCTGTCTGCAACCGACGCCGCCGCCGCGGCGGCGAGGTGCCTCTAGCGCTACTGAGACGAGCCACGCTCCTGCGGCGGGCGGAAGCCCGCGAGTTGCGTTCCCTGTGCGACGAGTCGACCGGCACTGTCCCAGACATCGCAGACCTCATCAACGGTTCCGGCCTCAACGAGCCTGGCTCGCTGCCGAACCTGCAACGGTCCAGGGACCGGCAAGGCCCGCGTGTACACGCTCAGTTGATGGGTCGGAACCCAGCCCATCGAACCTAGGTCAAACACTGCCGGCGGGAATGAGTCCACGGCAAACAACAGCGCCAGTGCATCCAGCGGGCGGTCGTCACGGAACCGCAACCAGCCTCGCAGTTCGCCCTTGTTGGCCGGCTTGCCGACTGCGAACCCCAGGACGGATGGATCGAGCCGTTGCGCCACGAACTCCATCATCGGCACCTCGAAATCACCACCGGGTGGATTGACCGGCAGTTCGACGCAGTCGTGCTCGGCTGGAAGGTCGATCCCGTCACCGTCGGACCACCAGGGTTCCGACTCGGCTGCCAGTCCGCCAAAGTTCAGCAGTGCGACGACGCACAACTGCTCGTTTTGATGGAGCTCAATCTGGACCTGAGTGCTCGACCGTCCACGTCGCAACACGGTCACCAGGGCTTCAGCCGGACCTGTCGATGGGGGGCGAAGGAACTGGGCACTCGCGGCAAGGGCGTCAGCATGTTCACCGCCGGTCTCGGCAATGGCCGACCGGCCGGCGTTGGCGATCGCGGCCAGCAAGTAGCCGCCATTGGGACGACCACCGATACCCCAATTCGGATCTATAACAATTCGGTACGCGGTTGTGACCAGGGCCAAGTCGTCGACCCGTAGCGACCGGTGGTCGGGCCGCTCGTCGAGCAGTTCCACGGCAATGGCCTCGCTGAAACCGGTCACGGCCGCCCCTTCCACGTCATCTGTATCGGTAGGCCTTGATCCAATCGATCTGGACATGACCATGCGCACTTTGCGACGGAGCCTGGGATCGGATGGCCGTCTCAAACTGCAGCACCCAGTGCATCGGCTTGTTGGGAACCTGCTTCCGCGAGACGCCGATTCTCCTGCCATCGACGCGGAACACCACCCGACCAGGCGTCCACCTCGTCTCGTAGGTGTGCCACCTTCGATGCGAAACCCTAGTGGAGAAGTGTTGTTGGGTTCCGCGGGACGTCGCGTGATGATGGAACGCCGACAACGACCCGCCGTTCAGGTCACCCTCTGGGAAGTCGATCTCGCCATCGTTGGGCCACTTCCCCGAGTCCGGCCACAACAGCGGCGCAATCTTGTAGCCGGGAATCTTGTCGGCCCGCAAGCGCATCGAGAACTTTCCATACCGCATCCGCGGGAGTTGCGGTAGCAGTGCCGCGACCAGGTATTTACGCAGGGAACTGTCGTAGTGCAAGAAGGAATCCAGCCTGCCTCCCGCCACCGAGACGGTTCGGTCCGTGTCGTAGAAGCCCGGGTTGGATCTGACTTGGCGACTGGTATCCGTGGCTGGGAACCGGTAGGAATCGAAGTTCCGATATCGATTGAGGAACGTGCCGCGCGGCGCGCTTCTGCCGAACCCCTCCGCGAACACCCGCTGCCAGTGATTTCCCCCGCGCGTCTTCGTCTTCGCAGGCAACTGTGTACTCACGGCGGCAAGCGCTGCCGTGTTCGCGGGGACGCCAGCAGCCGAGCCAGCAGCGGCGATCTGGCCACCGGTCAATCCAGCGACCACGGCAGCGACTGAGACCACGCCGACTAAGGACGCGGAAGACTTGCGGGTCGAATTTGTTAGGTAAACCACTCTTGGTGGATCGGCACGGACACCGGATTCCCTAACCCCGCATCGCTATGCCCTACTGCACATGGGTGAATGCGGCAACTCTCGAAGCCGCCACGGATGTCAGAGCACCGTGAGGTCCAGCCGCTTCTCGGCGGCGCTGACGTAGGGCCCCTTACGGAGCTCAGTGGGCAGCGCGGCAAACGATCGACGCCAACTGCGCAGCGCCACCGTGGTGGAGACGTCGCTGAGCAGCGGGACTCCGCCGAGTAGCTCCCCGACGATGCCGTCGCCGAACATTCGCCTTGCCCAGCGCGGCAGAGCTGCGAATGCGGTCGTCGTGAGTCCTGACCACAGCGGCTGAGCGGGCGTGAACCAACGAACGCGGCTATCCATGGGTGGGACCAGGATGAATCTGGCTGCGTCGCGAGCCTCCGCCGTTGCCCGAAGCACGGGCCTGACCTGGGTTAGGTAGTCACGCAAGCCCTTCACATCATGTGGCACGTCCGCCTCGCTCAAGCCGATCAGCTTGGCCGCTTGGACCTGCTCAGCGACATACCGGTCCGCCTGCTCGTCGGACAGTCGCAGACCGCCGCGGCGGGTGACGCTGAGCATTGAATCGACAAAACCGTAGTGAACCCACGCAAGCAGGTCGGCCGCGTCGACCCCGAGTCGAGCATGTACTGAACGAACGGCGGCGGAGACCCGATCAGCCTCGTCGCGAGTTCCGAAACTGATGGCACCGATGTACTGGGCGGTGCGCCCCAACCGCCGCCACGGGTCCTCGCGGTAGTCGGAGTAGCGGGCTACCCCCGCCATCGCTTGGGGGTGCAGCGATTGCATGAATATCGCGCGCACTCCGGCGACCGCTGCTCCGGGATCGGCGTGAATGCGCCAGGTCAGGGAACCCGGGCCGAAATAGCCCGGGTCGTTGCTGGTGCTATCGGGCCAGCCATAGACGGGCCTCGGTGCAGGTGGCAACACCGTGCTGACGATCGATCCGGCCAAGGACATATTGGCACCGTACGCGGAGTCGTCGGCGGAGTCGTCGGCGGAGTCTGCGGGTACCCAGCAGGCTGTGCCCGCCGCCGCCGGCAATACAACGTTGGCGATTCGAGATTGGTGGGAGACACTACTGACCATGGGTTCCAAGGACGCCGCAGCACATCAGCTTTTTCAGAACGTCCCCTCGGCCGACGACGACGCCGAACCGGATCCACACGCTCGAGCCCTGCGGGGTCACGGCGATCTACCCGCCAGCTACATGCCGCCAGCGATGGCAGGCCCCCGGTCGCACTGGGCGCGAATGGTGGCGCTCGTCCTGATCGGTGTGTTTGTCAGTGCCACCGCCGCTGGCGTGTGCCTGACGTATGGCCCGCCACTGTTCGGCCGCTAGTGAGTCCGGGCCACTTGGCCCTGCCACTGACGAGCTGCCCAGCTCGCTAGCGGACCAGATCTCTCACTTGCCCGGCTTGTACTTGCCGTACACCTTGGCAGGATCCGCCCAACCCATCGGCGTCACATTCAGTGACGCGAACGAGGTAGAAGAGATCCGACCGGAACTCCAGTTGTTGATGAAGTTGCCGGCTCCGTCGGACACGGCCACGTGGCCATACCCACCTCCGATGGAGTTGTCCCACCAGACCAGTGCACCGCGCGGCGCGTAACCCGACCAGGCGTTGAGCTTGCCGGTGTTGCGCATGTACATCCCGACGTCGACGGCGTTGCCGGTGATGCCGGGCCGGTAGTTCCCTCCGCCAACCATTTTCCAGACGCTCTGGCTGTTCTTCTGGCACATGCCCTGTACCGAGTACGGGCGATTGTCGTACCAACCGCGCAGCGTCGAGGTACCGATCAGTGACAAGTACTTAGCGGCGAAAGCCTTCATGCCTTGGTTGACGCAGGTCTTCTTGACCGCCAGGGAATTGTCAGCCGTGTATTTGGCGGCGTACTTGGTCGCCCGGCTGGCCAACGAGCTGGTGTACCGCACGCCGAAGCCCTTGGCGAACGTTCCTGCCGCGTTGCTCGCCGATGTGGTGTGCGCCGCAGCGTCGAGGGCTTTGCTCGCCCGGATCTGATGGATGGCGTACGAGAGTTGAAAGGACAACGACGAGGAGTCGGCTTTGACCCTGGCTGCCGCGGCGGTCAGGGGACGTGTGTCCGCCCAGCCCAACACACCGTATCCAGCCGAGCGCTGGGTCGGGTTCATCCCCGAGCGCTTGTTCGCCACGGCAACTAGGGCGGCCGCACCGTGCTGTGAGAACCCATAGCGACGCAGCGCCGCGAACGCACCCTGTTTGTTCGAGCCACGCGTCGAGTTCACCACGGGCTTTGGAGTTGAGTAGGTGAGTGAGCAGTCGCCATACCAAATGCCGACTGCCGTGCTGCCGTAGCTGCCGGTTGTCAGTCTGATCCCACCGAGCGGCTTCGCGTTGCGAATCCCGTTTGCAAGGTAGTTGCTCGGGTTGACCGAATACTTCTTGTAGGCGAGACGGCGACCACGGCGATCGATGTTTGCGGCGGTGATCTTGGGCCGTGCCGCTCGGTAGTCCGCAGCGGCTTTGCTACTGGTTGACGAGTACCGCGACTTCAGCGCGGTGATGTTCTTGGCGGCGGCTGCCTGCGCGGCACTCAATGCCGCGTACTTCTTTTGCGTGCTCTCGTAGGCCTTCGTGGCTGCTGCTGCGGCTTTTGATGATTTCGGAGCGGATAGGACGTGGGAGCGCGCGTCGAGCATGGCCTTCTGCGCGGCCGCAGCCTGGGCGTCGACGGACTTCTTGGCCGCAATGGCCTTATCGAGTTGAGCGGCCGCGGCAGTGACCGCCGGGCTCGTCGGACCAACGGGGGGCGCGATGACGGAGGCAGATGCGGGACCTGCCACCACGGCCGTTGCTGCAACCGCCAAAGCGGTTGAGACACAGAAACGCGACTTCACGAAAACCACCTACCTGCGGGCCTGGGGGGAAGTCCAGCAGCCCTACGTGCCAATTCCACAAGTCGGCGGGATCGGCGTGAATCAGCATGTTTGGGTCGCAAAGGCAGTGTCAAACCGAATGGAACAACCCGCAAAAAATTCCGCATAGCAGATACAGGGCGTGATTTGTGGGAGGTCAGCGTGTGAATTTCGGTGCGTTCACTCTTAGTAGTCGGTGCCCTCTCCGACTCGATTAGCCGGTCGCGACACCCATCGCCGCAAGGTCGCTGATGACGTAATCCACCAATTCCTCAGGGGCGGAAACCAGGCCAGCGTCACTGGCAAATCCGACCGTGACCCCGCCGTTGTAGCTGAAGATTGTGGCGGTCATCGGCTGGTCGCCGGAGCAGGGAGCAAAGCCCACTACCTGTTCCACGGTGACGCCGGCGAAGGTCATCGGTCCTGACGGACCGGGCACATTGGTCAACACCCCGATCGCTTTGTTCGCAAAGAAGTTCGTCAAGAAGAATGCAATCTGCTTGGGCGACATCGAGACGATCCGCTGCAATCCGAATGTCAGCACAGCCTCGTCGGAGTTCTTGATGCGTTGCATCCGATGATGCATTTGGGTTAGCCGGTCGCGGGCATCACCGAGGCTCAGAGGCATCGGCAAGAACACCAGCGCGAAGTAGTTGCCGAGGTCCGGCGGCAGGTTGTCCTCGAACGGCTTCAAGTTGACCGGGACCATCCACACAACTTCGTCGATCGCCGCGTCGCGCTCGTTGAGGTACTGCCGCAAGCCTCCGGCAACGGCCGCGAGCAGGACGTCGTTGACCGTCGCTCCCGCCGCCTTACCCACGCTCTTGATCGAGTCCAGTGGAATCGGCGCTGACCACGCGACCGCTTTGACGGTACCCGGGTGGCCCGTCCAGACCGTCGGCTCGGAACCGGTCAGGGTGAGCTTGGTTACGGAGGAAAGATCGTTGGTGCTGCGATGGTTCTCCACCCCGAGGACTTCTAGCGCGTCGAGAACGCGGTCCGGGTGCCGAATCCGATCTATGCCACCTTCCACGACATGCATTCCTGCCCGCGCCGCCGCCACCGACCTGCGCGGAACATCGGCAAGCGCGTGGAGCGGGTGCCGGGCCGCGTGGGCGGTTTCCGATACGAGTCCACTCAGTCCGTGACCCACAAGAGACGTCGCACCCTCAGCAGCATTGATCGCGACATTTGCAGCGCCGTCACCGCCGACGGACTCGTCGGTGCGCTTGGTTCCCTTGCGAGCGACCCTTGCGCCGACAGCCAACTCCTCGGATTCGCACAGGCCGAGCAGCACCTGCGTCAGTCGGACTCCATCGGCGATCGAGTGGTGGAAGCGCGAGACGATGGCTGAGCCGGTCGATCCGTCGGCCAAGACCACTGGAGACAGCAAGTACCCGCGCCACAGCGGACGGCCCTTGTCCAACGGCTCTGCCCTGATCTTGGCGAGGAAGTCCTGCAGGCCGCGCATGTCCATTGGCTCGTCAAGAATCAGGTTCTCGACGTTGGTTGCCGGATCAAAGTGCGGATCGTCCTGCCACGCCCACCCCATGCCAGCTTTGACTGGCTTGCGAGCCAAGACGGGGAATCGTTTGACTGCCTCGGCGAAGACATTTTGAACGGCCTCCAGCGAAGGCTGGCCTCGCAGCACCATCGCCCCGTCGACAACCATCAGGTTGTTGGGGCGGTCCATGGTGAGCCACAGCGCATCTTGCACACTCATCGACACCGTCTTGACTGCCTCGGTGCTCATAGCGAGCCTCCTTCTACCGACCACCCATCCGCTAGTAACAACCTACACCCTGCGGTACCGCTGGCTCTAGGTCGTTCGACCGTCTGGAACTCGGCTGCGGGGTTCAGTTTGCGGAACTGGGTGGGAACTGGGTGGGATGACTCAGTTGGGCACGACCACGGTGCTGATCAGGATCCGCTGCTTACCTTCAGCCTCCACCACCAGCGGCTCAAGCACCTTGGCGAAAAGCCCGGTGACGGCGCGGACATCCTCCTCGTCCGCGTAAACAGCGGTCGTCCGGTAACCGACGGGATCGGTCACGACGTTCGGAGACGACAGTGAGCACCTTGGCCTCAGCCAACGCCGAGATGTGTCGATACAAGGTCGCGATGGGGACATCAGGCATCGTCACGGTCACGGTCACGGTCACCAAGACTGTTGCGAACAGGAATGGGTCACGCCTCGACCCAGATCGCACACCCGCTAGCGAGGTAGGCCGTCGTTGATGCGGGCCGCCGCGTCGGTCAGCGGTTGGAAGTCCACTGAGACGGTTCCAATGAACGGGTTGTAGAGGCTGAGGACCACACTGATTCCGATCGCAGCTACCAGCGCCCAGCCGAAGATCAAATATGGCCGTCTGACCTTGGTCGCGACAATTCCCATCACTGCGGCCGACAGCCCAGCTGTAAAGATCAACAACCAGAGCACCACCGATGGCAGTTGTCGGCGAGCCAAGGCATTGAGCTCGGCTTGGCTCTCAGTCAGACTCGACGCGGCGGACAGCAGCGGACCGGACTCCGGGTTCACTGTGGCGCCGGTCTTGCTGGTCTGGCGAACGTCTCGTTCGAGTTTGTTTAACGAATCAAAGGACGGCAGCTCCACCAGGTTCCGGTCAGCCAGGTTCGTTCGATCATTGTTGACAATCGTCGTCAGGTAGCGATCCAGATCCTCGTTGATCACAACGGTCTTGCTCGAGTCACTGAGGTTCTCGGTCAACCACGAGACCTGCTGGGCAGAAGCCGCGACCTTCTCGATGGAAACCTGTGCGGCACTCATCGTCCCCCACGTAATGGAAACCGCAAACCCGATCAGGAATGCGAGCGTGGTTCCCGTGGGGCCATTCATGGCCGTAGCAAGGTCGATCAGTTCGCCTTGACGCTTGGTGGCAGTTCGACGAAGCACCACGGCTCGCGTGCCGAACGTCACCGCGGAGAACGCCGAGCCGCAGATAATCACGATCAGCCAGGTCGGCAGGGTCGCAATCCAAGAGAGCATGCCGCGACGGTACCGGCATTGGGGTCGTATTCCCGGGTCTAGAAACGTCGGCTTGGTGCGCCCTATGCTTCCGGGCATGTCGAAGGCGGAAATGGACCACTACTTGGCCGAAGCACCAGAGCCCCAGCGCAGCACCCTGGAAGCACTTCGCACAACGATTCTGGCTGTCCTGCCGGATGCCGATCAGATCATCTCTTACGGCATTCCAACCTTCGCGCTCAACGGGGACTCCATCGCAGGTATCGCGGCGTACAAGGCACATTGCAGCTACTTCCCCATGAGTGGCTCAGTGCTGCGCGAACTGCCGAAGGAGACTGCTGGCTACTCGACCAGCAAGGGAACCTTGCGCTTCCCTATCGATCAACCACTGCCTGCGAGTCTCGTCAAGAAGCTGATCGAGGTGCGGCTCGCACAACTGCCCGCCTCCGACGGGTAGCAAACCGGGGTGCCGAGACGGACTGCGGGCCTAGTCGAGTTCGAGGATCGCCCAGCCGTGCGGGTCCAGTGTCAACCAGCTGCCGGAAACGTCCGCGCCGCTACTTCCCGACTGCACCGCGTGACGAGCCCCCGTGTCGACGCGCCACTGTCCCTCCCCGAGGTTGAGAGCGACCACTAGCTGCTCGCCGTTGGTGGCCGTTCGGAAGAGGAACTGCTGGTTTGTCAGTTCGAGCACTTCGATGCGGGCGCGGTGTAGCCAGGGGTATCGCCGCCGAAGCCCGATGAGCTGCTGGTGGAGCCGGTAGCTGGGCCAGCCAAACTGAGCCAGTTCGCTGGCATCAGCCGGGAACTCTGGGCGGATCGCGTCGTCACCGCCGAACCGTTCCTCTTTGATACCTCGGAATGCTTGTTCGTCTCCGTAGTAGATCGACGGCGTTCCGCCGACCGCCAACAGGATCGCCAGCGCATGGGCGTGGTGCCGGTCATCGGTGATTTGGCTGGCGATACGCGTGACATCGTGATTGCCAAGAAATGTCAGCGGAACGAAGCTCTCCTGGTATTCGTCATGGCGTTCCAGTGCCCACGCCAGTTCGAAGAAGTTCGCGTCGTTGATCGAACTCCAGATCGCCTTCCAGAGTTCGTATTGCGTCACCGAGTCCAATCCAGCCTCGGCGACAATCTGCGAGTAGTCACCATGGATGACCTCACCGACGATGTAGGCATCGGGATGCTTGTCACGGACCCGCGGCAGCACCTGCGCCCAGAAGCTCGGCGGCATGGCGTAAGCCGCATCTAGCCGCCAGCCATCGACTCCCCTGTCCAGCCAGTGGTTCATCACCTCGACGACGAAGTCCACCACTGCGGGGCTTTGGTGGTTGAGCGTCACCAAGTCCTCATGGCCCTCGAAGGATTCATGTGTCGGTTGACCGCTCGCATTCCGGCCAATCACCCCGCCATCCGCTTCAGCATCAGCACCAAGGGCAGGCCAGGTCAGGTGGAACCAATCCGCGAACGGAGATTGCGAACCCTCACGTAGTGCCTGTTCAAACTGAGGAAACTCCCGACCGACGTGATTGAAAACCCCATCCAGCAGGATCCGGACCCCGCGGGATCGAGCGGCCTCAACGAGCTGGTCGAAGTCCGCGTCGTCGCCAAGTCGCGGATCGATCGTGAGGTAGTCGATGGTGTCGTAACCGTGACTTGCCGAGGTGAAGATCGGCCCAAGCAGGAGACCCGAACAGCCGATCTCAAGCAAGTAGTCGAGCCAGTTCGCAATGTGCGTGATTCGCCGTGCTGGTTGGCGGTTCTGTCCGCTCATGTCTGCGCCGGTGAATCCCATGGGGAAGACCTGCCACCAGATCGTGTGCGCAACCCAGTCGGGCTCGCTGGCTATCACAGGGTGTAACCGGCTCTCGGACAATTTCCACTCCCGCTGCACCTTGCCGGCACCGTCGCTACTGTCGGCGGTGAAGTCAGGCTAACGACTCAGACCGCGGGACGGCGGGTCGGTGAGGCTGCATCGCCGAGTGACTGGGCGTTGGACCGACGTCCACCAGGACGCCGATCCGGCAATCGTCAGATCAGCCGTATGCGACTTCGGAAGTGTCGGCACACGTCCGATAACTAAACCGAGCAAGCAAGCATCCTCGACCGTTAGGCACCCCCATGTCACCTCGTCGCAGTCGTCCGATCATGTTCTTGGCACCCGTCGCCGCCATCGCCGCCGCAGCCGTTGCCGTCGGTCCGGCCTTCGCCTCGACACCGGCGTCAGCTCCTGCCCGCACCGCCGACAACGGCAACTCCACCGGCGTCGACGGTGAGGCCAACGCCCCGGCCAAACGTTCGCTGCGCTCAGCTTGGGTTGGTACCCGAACGGGCGCGATGGTGAAGTCGCCAGCGTGGGTTGGGTCGGCCCGCCTCAATGCCGGGTGGGCTTACGGCAACGGCGGGGCACACCGAGCCTGGGACGTTGGGTTGTGGCTCGGGACACCGGTGCACTCACCCCGCAACGGTGTGGTGATCGGCCTCAACGACGGCGTCGCTAATAATCGCCCGGGTTACAACCCAGGCTCGAACGCATCCTCAAACTGGGTTCTGGTCTGCCACACCGTCAAAGGCAGGCAAGTCTCCACGTACTGGCAGCACTTGTCCCCCGGCATCAAAGTTACCGTTGGCCAACGGGTCTCCGGTCCGCGGATGGGGTCAAACGGTCGCCCCATCCCAGGCACCGGCACCCAGCTTGGGCTCAGCGGGAATACGGGCAATAGCACTGGGCCGCACCTGCACCTCGCGTCGTTCAAGGGTTGCGCGTCAGCGAGTGTCGCTGGCAACAACTCCACCGCTGCGTGGACTCGCTACAACTACCTGAACCGGCCGGAGACCTTGTTCTACGAACCGTCGCGAGTCTGGAATCGACCGACTATCGACGCGCGCTCGCTGATCGCGACGACGCGCAAGTCGGGTCGCTCCGGCGAGGTCGTGAAGTTCCGCAAAGCTGTACTCGCCAAGTCCCGCAGCGCGCGTGCCGGCAGTGGATTCCGCAAGCTGGTTCGGCAGGCAAAACGGACCTACGGCTGGCACAACCACGGTGGCCTTCCCAACCGCGGATTCCTCAAGAAGTTGGCCTGGCGAACTGAGAACCTCGGGGTTCGGTAGGTCCGCCCGGTCACGTCGCTTTGACGGTCGGCCCTCGTGCTACGGCAGCCTCAGTTCGTGACGTTTCCGGTCATCGGGTCAACGGTCACGTAGGTCCGTTGCGTCTTTGCGTTGGCGGCGGTCACCTTGGCCGACAGCAAGAGCGAGATGATCACGCCGAAGGCGGCAACATCGTCGACGAGGCCGAACGGGCCAGCAATCAGCTCCGGGATCAGATCGATTGGCGACAGGATGTAGACGATCGCCAATACCAACGTGAACGTCTGTGTCTTCGTCAGATAGCGCATGCCACAACTGTCGCACGCGATTGACGATCAGTCACGCGCCGGATGCTCGCGCCGGGCGATGGTAGCAACCGTCAAGTGCTTTCGCAGCACAAGCAAATGCCACCGTCGACACGCGTGATCTGCGTCCCATCAGCCCGGAATGCCTTCCCATCGCGGGTCCGATCACGCAATGCTCGTGGCCACAGCGAGCCCGTGGTCATGGGTGTTTCCGGTTCCGATTTCAGGACATCGGAATTGCTGCCGATAGGTAATAGGCGAGCGGTAAACGGCCGCGTGATTGTTGAACGGATTCCCCATGGCAAACCCAAGAAGGTCCGTCGTTGTCGGTTCACTAGCGACGTGTGTGGTCAGTGCCGTCAGTGTCACGACCATTGCTGCCGGTCCGTCCTCCGCCGCCACGTCAATTGCGGCCGCGAACGTTCAGGCTGCCGCGTCAAGCCAACTACTGACCCTGGCGCCCGCTGGCTCAGGTCCGGCGTTTTACGAGTCTGCGGCCCGGTACGGAATCCGGAACTCCACCTCGGTTCGGCGGATGCAGAAGCGCCTGATCAGGCACCACTCGGCAACTCGCGGACTACGCCGGGCCGGTACGACCGGTGGCTACTTCAAAGCCACCCGGGCATCGGTTCGCCGCTGGCAGCGCAAACTCGGCTACCGCAGCGGTGACGCCGATGGAATCATCGGTCGCTCAAGCGCAACCCGACTGGGGCTGCGCTGGGTGCCCAGTGCAAAGCCCGCATCGACGTCAGCGACGCGTACTCCCGCTGCCAGCCCTCCTTCTTCCAGCACGGCCCAACTGAGTCCCACGCAACTGAAGTCCGTTCTGAGCCGCGCTGGCTTCCGCGAGCCATCAATCCGGATCGCGTGGGCAATCGTCATGCGAGAGTCGCGTGCCTTCCCCGCGATCGTTGGGCCCAAGAACTCCGACGGCACGCGTGACTACGGGCTTTTCCAGATCAACGACGTTCACCGGTCACACGCAGACTTCAGCCGGATCCTTGACCCGGTCTACAACGCTCAGGTGGGTTACGGGTTGACCAACGGTGGCAGGGACTTCAGCCACTGGGGCATCGGCACGCAGGGCTGGGCGGGCACATTGAAGAAGCAATCGCCCAAGTACTGGCAATCCCTCCAGGACGAGATGAACCGCTGGCGGGCGCAGTACCCGGGCTAGACCTCCAGGAATCCCAACAGCCTCGCGTCGCCCTCCCATCAGAGCCACCGCCGACTCGACAACCAACGCATCGACCGCGATCCTGAGGCAATGACGGATAAAGCTGCGGCACAACCGGTCCGCGCCATCCTGTTCGACATCGATGGAACACTGGTCGATACCACCTACCTGCACACGGTCGCGTGGTCGATGGCATTCGACGAGCAGGGAACTCATGTGCCCATGGCGCAGATCCATCGGGCGATCGGAATGGGCTCAGACAAGCTGCTCGACCACCTCCTTGGGCCCGACCGAGATCTGAACGACGACGACGTCATCGATGCCCACAGCAGGCGGTTTTCCTCCCACCACGGCGATCTCAAGGCGTTGCCCGGTGCCCGGGAGTTGCTCAAGGCTTGCGCCGACCGCGACCTTCGAGTCGGTTTGGCCTCGTCTGCGGGCAAGGAAGATCTGGACGCGCTACTGGCGGTACTCGACAGCGACGAGGCGATCACGGAGGTCACAGGGGCCAGTGACGTCAACGCGACTAAACCCGATCCCGACATGCTGGTCGCCTCACTGGAGAAGCTCGGGTTGGAGGCCAGCGATGTCCTCTTCGTTGGCGACTCGGTCTGGGATGTCGAAGCGGCAACCCGCCTGGACATGCGGTGCACCGGTGTGGAGTGCGGAGGCACAAGTTCGGCCGAGCTTCGCAAGGCTGGCGCCGTCGCAGTGTTCAAGGACCCACAGGACCTGCTCGACCACCTGAACGCGATTCTGGGCCCGCTGCAGGCTACGACCCAGACGCAGGTCAAATTCGGCTGACCCGAACGGGTGACCCTTGGTGCTTCTGGTCAGTTTGGCGCGCAAGGTGGAGGGGTGAACCGGATGCGGTTTGCTGGAGCTAGGGAAACAGAAATGTCGAATCAGCGAGCGCGCGTTCACCCCGGCATTCGATTGGCAGTAGCGGCCACGGCAGGCGTCGCCGTCTTGGGGGTCACCGCAGTTCCCGCGCAAGCGGCACTCCCGACGCCGCAATCGCTGGGAATGCCGAACTTCAC
>JAGNDY010000004.1:0-16177 GCA_018003655.1 Candidatus Nanopelagicales bacterium | reverse complement strand
AGATCACCAGCGAAGACTCCGCGTGACGTCCGACGGCACAGGATCAGCGCCGCCCGTCCATTCGGTATCTCGTTGCGGGCAGCGGTGTCAGGCCAGTAAGTCCCGATCTGCACAAGCTATGGGCGGCCCGGGCGTGACCGGAGCTTTCCGCGATCCGATGGCTCTGGTCGGTACCAGCATTCGGGGGCGCCGGGCTGTGGAGTGTGTAAGAGTGAGCCGGATGGGGTTTGCGGAAGCCATATTTCGGAATGCGAAATGAACATGGATCGGCGAAGTCTGCTGCGGGCCGGCGTCTTGGGTGCCGCAGCGCTTGGGATTGCTGCGTGCGACTCACAACGCTCAGTGGGTAAGCCGACCGGCTCGACACCTCCCACCCAGCGCGTTCCAACTGCGTCCCTTGTTACTCGATGGGATCGGGATCCTTGGGCTCGTGGGTCGTACTCGGCACTGCCGGTCGGCGCTTCAGCGAGCGTTCGGCAGGTGCTTCAACGAGCCGTTGTCGGTGACCGGATCGTCCTGGCGGGCGAGTACACGTCAACCACACATCCAGCGACCGTGCACGGTGCCTACAGCTCAGGGATGGCCGCCGCCGAGCGCCTACTCGACCGGGGGTCCCGCCCACGCAGTGTCGTCGTGATCGGCGCCGGGCTGGCCGGGCTGGCCGCAGCAAACCAAGTCGCCGCGGCCGGCATCACCGTGACGGTCCTAGAGGCGCGCGACCGGGTGGGTGGCCGCGTTCACACCGACTCTTCGTTGGGGTTCCCGACCGAGATGGGCGCTGCCTGGATCCACGGAATCCGCGGTAACCCGATGGTCGAGTTGGTCAGGAAGGCCGGGCTGACACTGCGACCGACTGACTACGAAGACGCGGCAATCGGCGACGTGCGAACCGGGCGGTCGGTCCCGGCAGCATGGAAGGCGGCACAGCAACTGTCCGAATTGGTCGCCGCGATCGGCGACGGTGGACGACCAGCTGCAACCGAGTCGGTAGCGGCCGCCTTGCGGGCTCGCGGATGGTCGAGCACCGGGCCGGATGCCCGGTTCGCCGAAGCCACCGAACTCACGCAGGAGTACGGACTGGATGTGGATCGACTGGGAGCCCAGGCGCTGTGGGAGGGGGACTATCAGCGTGGCGGTGACGCGATGGTCGCCGGGGGATTCGATCGCGTTCCCCGGATGCTGGCCGAGGGCGTGGATGTCCAGTTCAATCGACCTGCCGATCGGGTGAGCGTGACTGCAAACGGCGTCGAAGTATCCGGCGGCGGCCAGACCGCCAACTACGAGGCAGCGGTCATAGCCGTGCCGTTGGCTCTCATTCAGGCGAACTCACCAGCAGCGGAATTGCCCGCACCGGTGAGGTCGGCGATCGATCAACTGGCAACCGGGAACCTTGAGAAGGCGATCCTGAGATACGGCGAGCGCTGGTGGCCCGATCGCCAACTCCTGCAGGTTGTTGGTGCGCCGCAGGAACGGTGGTCGGAGTGGTACGACCTGTCCGGACTAACGGGGCAACCCGCGCTCGTTGGGTTCACCGGTGGTTCGGCGAACGCCAGCAGGCCCACCGACGATCAATCGTGTGCCGGGCAAGCGAGCGAGGTGCTGTCCGGCGCGTACCGATCTCGGTGAGTACGGCCCCACGACCAAGCGGCGTCGCTGAGGTTCAGGCCTTGACCGGAACCCGTTTCTTGCGACCAAAGCGCATGTTCCGATCCAGTTTGCCCAACCGCATGCTCGCGGTGTCCAAGAAATAGTTCTGCCGCAACAGCCACGGCGCTTTGGTTCCCTGCTTGGGCAGGAAGTCGATCGCTCGTCGCATGTAGCCGGAGCTGAGGTCCAGAATCGGACGTCTCGGCATCGCGGGGTCGTCGATGTGGGGGACGCCATAGTCGTAGTGGTGCTCGTCCAAATAGTTGAGGAACCGGCACACATAGCGGGACGAGAGGTCGGCACGCAGCGTCCACGAAGCATTCGTGTAACCCACACACCAGCCGAAGTTCGGTATGCCGCTGGACATCAAACCTCTGTACACAACTGCGTCACCGGGCGTCTGGAGAACTCCATCGACGGTGATTTCGATTTCGCCGGCCGCGACCATCTGCAGCCCGGTGGCGGTGACGACGATGTCCGCATCCAAGTGACCGCCGGACTCCAAATCGATCCCCGAGGGCGTGAGGGTCGCGATTCGGTCGGTGACCATTGACGCCTTGCCAGACTTGAGAACCTCAAAAAGATCACCATCGGGAACCATGCACAGCCGCTGGTCCCATGGGTTGTAATTCGGGTTGAAGTGCGGGTCCAGCGCGACCGCGTCCCCCACCTCCTTTCGCACGCCGGCTTTGAGCAGCTTCGTTGCCGTTTCCGGCGCCCTTCGGCATAACTGGTAGAAGGCGGTTGTCACTGTGACGTTTTTCCAGCGAACGATGCTGTGGGCGGTTCGCTCCGGTAGGTGCTCGCGCAGCTTGTCGGCAATAACGTCCTTGGCGGGAAGCGCAGTCACGTAGCTCGGCGAACGCTGGAGCATCGTGATGTGTTCGACCTTGTCCGCCATCGCCGGAACCAGCGTCACTGCAGTGGCACCACTTCCGATCACGACGACGCGCTTGCCCTGGTAATCGAGTTCGTCTGGCCACCGCTGCGGATGGATGACTTGTCCCTCGAACGACTCGATCCCCGGCAAGACCGGCGCGTAGCCGGCGTCGTAGCTGTAGTAGCCGCTGCACGCGTAGAGGAAGTTGCAGGTGAACGAGCGGACCTCCCCCAGCACCGTCGCGGTGACTGTCCAGATTGCCTCGTCGGTCGACCATGAGGCGCTGTCGACATGGTGGTCGTAGCGAATGTGCCGATCGATTCCGTGTTGCTCGGCAGTGTCGTGGATGTACTTGAGGATCGACGGCCCATCGGCAATTGACTTCGCTTCCGTCCACGGTTGGAACGGGTAGCCGAGGGTGTACATGTCGGAGTCAGACCTGATGCCGGGGTAGCGGAACAGGTCCCACGTCCCGCCCATCGCTGAGCGTCCTTCCAGGATCGCGTAGGACTTGTTCGGGCACTCGGTCTGTAGTCGATAACCCGCTCCGATCCCGGACAATCCCGCTCCGACAATCAGCACATCGACGTGTTCAGACGCCATCGCTCGCTCCCTTGTTTCGCCCCAGGGCTCACTACATCATGACCACCCGGTCAACGGCTTCAAGGATGCAGTCCTCGTGGCCTAGCATGACGACAGCGCCGTTACATCCACACGACCACAACCTACGAAGGTGGGGACTCATGAGCGAATTCGCTGGCCGCGTCGCGGTAGTGACCGGTGCCGGTTCGGGTATCGGTCGAGCACTCGCGCTCGGACTCGCGGAGCGGGGCGCTCGACTGGCCCTGTCCGACATCAACCTTGACGATGTCGCCGCAACAGCCCTACAAGTGCACGGTCGAGGGGTCGAGGTCTTCTACGAGAAGGTTGACGTTGCCAACCGCGAGGAAGTCCATGCGCATGCGGCGGCCGTGGGTGAGCGGTTCGGTGGTGTCAATCAGATCTACAACAATGCGGGCATCGCCTTCAGCCGACCGGTTCTGGAGAGCGAATACGCCGACTACGAGCGGGTCTTCAGCATCAACATCTGGGGTGTCATTCACGGCACCATGGCCTTCCTGCCGCACTTGATCGAGTCTGGTGAAGGTCACGTGATCAACGTGTCCAGCCTCAATGGCTTCATGGGGCAGCCGTTGATGACCCACTACTGCACCTCCAAGTTCGCCGTCCGCGGCTACACAGAGTCCCTGCGAATCGAGATGCTTGAGGCCGGACTACCAGTCCAGGTCACCTGCGTGCATCCCGGCGGTGTGAAGACAAATATCGCCACCAACACCATCAACTATGCAGTCGCCGAAGGGTACGAACTGTCCGAGGCCGAGATTGCCCGGAATGAGGCCTACAACGAGCGGTTCCTGAAGATGGATCCGAACGACGCCGCCGCGATCATCCTGGATGGTGTGCGCCGCAATAAGGCACGTGTCTTGGTTGGCAATGACGCGAGGATGATCGACGTGATGACGCGCCAGCTACCGGGCAGGTACCAGGACCTCGTGGCGGCCGCAGCGCGACGCATGGGTATCGGCTCCGAGTAGGACGAGGAGCAGGAACGGCCCGCCGCACATTGAACGCACAACGGTTGGAGCGACGTGCAGGAGTACGACCACGACGAGCGAACATCGGACGAACCGAGGCGAAGCATCGCGCAGATTATTGGGCTGCGCGGAACGATCTGGATCGTTGGCCTCCTGCTGGCGACGTTAGCTGGTGTCCTGATTCAGAAGTCGGTTTTCGACCAGGCCAAGAACGACACACCCACACCGTCCGCAACGCCAACCCCAACGGCCAGCGCGCCAACAGCCAAACCAACCGGATCCTGACGAAGCCTGGCAGCACGCCCAACTGCCGCCGCTAGGACAGCTTCAACTGCAGAATCTTGTCGTCGTCCGGAGCGGGATTGGCCCGACCATCGGTGTTACTCGTCGTCAGCCACAAGGAGCCGTCGGGGGCCAGGGTTGGCGTGCGCAGGCGGCCGTACTCCCCTACCAACAGTGGGTTCGGGCCAACAGGCGAAGGGCCTGCGATCCCTATCTGCCAGAGCCGCCTGCCGCGCAGGGCAGCCATGTAGGCCCAGTCCCCAACGATCGCCAAGCCACTCGGGGAGGCCTCGGAGGTTGGCCATTGGACGTAGGGGTCAGCGTATTTCGGGTCGTTGGCGATGCCCTCGTGTATAGGCCAGCCGAAGTTGGCGCCCTTGGTTACCAGATTCAGTTCGTCATGCAGGTTCTGACCGAACTCGCTGTTCCACAGTCGGCCCTTGGAGTCGAACGCGAGCCCCTGCACATTGCGGTGCCCCAACGACCACACCGGTGAGTTATCGAACGGATTGCCAGGCGCTGGCCTGCCGGCGGTCGTAATCCGCAGAATCTTGCCACCCAGGTTGTTGACGTCTTGAGCGCGATCGGACTGCCCTGCGTCGCCTGTTCCTGCGTACAGATACCCGTCGGGACCGAAGGCGATTCGGCCGCCGTTGTGGATCTGTGCAGCCGGAATTCCCGTGAGAATCGGCGAGGGTGACCCCAGCTTCTTGCCATCCCACGTCATCGTCGCGATGCGGTTGTCGCTAGGCGTCGTGTAGTACACAAACGCCTCCTTGGGGTCCTTGCCGGGCTCCATCGCGATCCCGAGCAATCCGCCCTCGCCACCCTCGTTGACGCTTTGAACCTGACCCACCGGCGTCACGCTCGCTAACCCACCAGCTTTGGGGGCCACCAGATTGATGATGCCGTCGTCGCGGTCGGTGACAAGGGCCGATCCGTCCGGCAGGAATGCAACTCCCCAGGGCGTCTTCAGCCCACTGGCAATGGCAACCGTGGACGTGATCGTCGGTGCAGGTGCGCTTGGGGTAACCGACGCTGGCGATGCGGTATCCGGAGCTTCCGGTGCGGCGGAGTCACTGCAGCCGGACGCAACCAAAATGACACCCGCGAACAGACCGACAACTGCAACGGCTTTCATCGCTCGCCCCACCTCCGAACGCAACCCTAGTTGAGTCCGCGAGCGGCTTGCGATCAAACCAAGTCCGCCGAGCCGGGCCGAGTCATAGCAATGGGCTGGACCACCTGATCGAACAACTCCGCAGCCACCCCGTTGTCGATGGCGGCTTCTCGCAGGGTCACATCACGACTGACAGCGTCATGGGCGATCGCCGACGCCAACCCGTATCCGATGACCGGTGCCAGTGCGGTCACGAGCATCGCCGAATTCGCAACATCTTCCTGCAACTGAGCCTCGTTGAGTTCGGCTCCCTCGATCATGAATTCGCGGAAGTGGTTGCAGGCGTCCGCGAGCAACGATGCCGACTGCAGATAGTTGGCGATCACGACGGGCCGGAAGACATTGAGCTCAAAGTTGCCCTCGGCACCACCCATCGAGACAGCGCTGTCAGCCGCTATGACCTGTACGCAGACCATCAGAAGCGCCTCAGCTTGAGTCGGATTCACTTTGCCCGGCATGATCGATGAGCCTGGTTCATTGGCGGGGAACCTCAGCTCCTGCAGACCCGCACGTGGACCAGAGCCAAGCCAGCGCATGTCATTGGCGATCTTGAAGAGGGTGACCGCGACCGACTTCAACCCCGCATGCGCACGCACCATTCGGTCAAGGGTCCCTTGGGCTGCGAACTTGTTGTCCGCACTCGCGAAATCAAAGCCGGTCAGCTCCTGGAGCACCTTCGCGACATCGTCGCCGAAGCCCGGCGGCGCGTTGAGCCCAGTACCGACGGCTGTCCCACCAATGGCCAGTTGCAACAGCCCCTCGCTGGCGTGCTCGAGGTTGGCGATGCTGTCATCGAGGGCCGCCACGTACCCGGACCACTCCTGGCCAACCGTCAGCGGGGTCGCATCCTGCAAGTGCGTCCGACCGATCTTGACAACGTCTGCCCATAGCGTCGACTTCTCCGCCATCGCATCGCGGAGTCTGCCGAGCGCTGGCAGCGTTTGCTCGGTCACCAACTGGTACGCGCAGATATGCATCGCCGTGGGAAACGCGTCGTTGGAGGACTGACCCATGTTCACGTCATCGTTCGGCTGGATCGGACTCTGGGAGCCCAGGCTCCCACCAACGAGCTGGATGCACCGGTTGGAGATGACCTCGTTGACGTTCATATTCGTTTGGGTGCCGGAGCCGGACTGCCAGATGTGAAGTGGAAACTCCTGCTCGAACGAACCGTCAATGACCTCATCACATGCTCGCCCGATGAGCTCGCCCTTCCACGCCGGCAGTCGGCCCGCCCGCACGTTGACGATGGCGGCGGCCTTCTTCACCTGGCTGAGCGCTCGGCAGACCTCCAACGGCATTCTGTCCCGGCCGATGTCGAAGTGCTCGAGTGCTCGTTGCGTCTGAGCACCCCAGTAGCGGTCGGCCGGGACGACCACCTCGCCATGGCTGTCGAACTCAACCCGCTCGCCGGCCATCGGCAGGCCAATAGGAATATCGAGGATTGTCGGATGTTCCCCATTCGAAGGTTCCACCCAACCCATGTTCCTCATTCCAGGCCCAAAGTGCCAGTCCGACGGCACCCTGGTAACGTACAACCCAATGGTTGTATATGAGTTAACCGATGACGCGACCGACCGCATCTTCCAGGCGATGGCCGATGCGACCCGGCGAGACATCGTCGCGCGCGTCATGAACGCTGAATATTCGGTCTCACGCCTTGCCGAGCACTATGCAATGAGCTTCGCGGCTGTACAGAAACACGTTGCGGTCCTTGAGCGTGCAGCACTAGTGAACAAGCGCCGACGGGGACGGGAGCAGCTCGTGACCGGCAATGCCGAGACCCTCAACCGCGCCACGCGCCTGCTTGAGTCCTACGAACAAATCTGGATCGATCGAACGCGCGCGATTGCCGAACTGCTCGCAACCCAATGACCAGGCCGGAACCCCAACCGCGAGATGGATGGCTCGCACCCAACGAGAGGAAAACCAATCATGACCGTCATCAGCACCGAGAAGAACGCGAACGACCTCACCCTCACCGTCGTCGCGCAGTTCGACGCCACCCCAGAGCGAGTCTGGCAAATCTGGGCAGACCCGCGCCAACTTGAGCGCTGGTGGGGACCGCCCACATGGCCCGCAACCTTCACTCGTCACGAGTTCGAGCTCGGTGGCCAAGTGCGTTACTTCATGACCGGACCCGAGGGAGACAAAGCACACGGGTGGTGGGCGATCACCGCGATCGATGCCCCGCAGCGCCTTGAACTCGACGACGGATTCGCTGACGCGAACGGCGAACCCCTCGACCTGGCCGACGTGATGCACATGACCATGACGCTGCAGCCCGGTGACGACGGAACCCGCATGACCCTGGTGACCACATTCAGGGACGTTGACCAGCTGGAGAAGATGACTGCGATGGGTATGGAAGAGGGTATTCGCGAAGCGATGGGACAGGTTGACAAGATCCTCGCGGCCTAGTTTGCTGCGGGCCTGTCACTGAGAACTGGCAGGGTCGTGGTTGCCCGCAATGCTGTGCGTAGGCTGGAATACATGAACGGGCCGACTGCTGGGCAGAGCATTCAAGAGCGATACATGCCGGACATGACGTGCTTCGGTTGCGGTCCGGCCAATCTCAAAGGGCTGCGCTTGCGCAGCTTCGCCAGCGAGGCCGGAACGGTAGCGCAGTTCAGGCCCTGGCCCGAGCACGACAACGGCTTGGGTTACCTCAACGGCGGGATCATCTGCACGGTCATGGATTGTCACAGCGCCACTCCGATGCTGCTGGAGGCGGAGCGCCTCGGACTCTTGGGACCAGCGGGTCTACTGCCGTATGTGACCGCTGGGCTCGAGGTTCGCTACCTGCGGCCAACCCCCCTCGCCGAAACCCTGCACCTGCACGCCGAGACGGTCGACATCAATGATGACGCCGTTACGGTTCAGGTCGAGCTCACGTTCGACGGGAAGACTCGCGCAGCGGCAACGGCTTTGTGGAAACGCTGGCGCCCGCGCTGATCAACCGTCGACTCAGGTCGCCTTCACCGAGGCAGCGCTCGGTTCGCCCTTGCCGGAAGCGCAGAACCCGAACACGGCCACAGTCGCCCCCGGGTCTATCTTGGCGCCCCAGCCAGACGGCACCACGGTAACCGTGCGTCCCTTCGCCGTTGCCGTTCCACTCCAGGTACTCGTGAGTTTGGAGCCCTTCGGAAGCTTGAAGGTCAGCCGCCAGTTGTCAGCAGCTCGTGATCCGCGGTTGGTGATGCGCGTACTGCGGCAGTAACCATTGCTCCAGGTTGAATCCTTCACGAACGCCACCGTCAGTGGCCCAACAGTCCCAGTGGGAGTTGGTGTTGGCGTTGCCGTAGGCGTTGGAGTGGCCGTGGGAGTGGCCGTGGGAGTCAGCGTGACACTCGGGCTCGGCGAAGTAGGCGTTGCCGAGGGACCTGAGCCGCCAAAGTCGATCGCCTGTCGATCGGTCAATGCACTCAGCAGCGCCATCTTGGCTGGATTGACCGTCGACCAGTCATCGGTGAGCACCCCACCGGTGTCGCCGGAATTCGGATTCCAGGACCAGTAGGTCCAGCTCATGCCATTGGTCGACAGATAGTTGGCAAACTGCCGGATCCAACGACCCTCGACAGTGTCGACTCCGACGTTCTTGGCGCCAAACTCGCCGACCAGAATCGGGGCAATGTTCTGCTGATGGATGTAGCCGAAGCCCTTAGTCCAGCGGTCGGCAAGAACTGCCGACATGTTCGGATCAGTGAACCAGGGTTGGGCATAGACACCAGGGCCGTACTCGTGGGGTGAATACACCAGCCGGTTTGCGACGTTGAGGCGAACTGGGTTGTTGCGAACCCCTTCGAGGTTCCCGCCCCACCAATGGCGATCAAGTTGCTGACCGCCGGCGACCTGGCCTTCGATTCCCTCCACCATGACCAGCAGGTTGGGATTGGCGCTCAGCACCGCGTTGCCGGCCCGTTCGGCGGCGAGCCGCCAGTCGGTGGCGGCACCCGTTCCCCAGGTCGCCGCGCCATGTGGCTCGTTCTTGAGATCCATCGCCACCACGTTCGGCTTGTTCGCGTAGCGAGTGGCGAGAGCGCGCCACTGGGTGACCCACTGGGAATCGGTGTAGCCGTCGCCGTACCAAAGATCCTGCTGGAAGCCGTCGTCTTTCTGCGAATGGTTATCCAGGATGATCATCAGCCCATCCTTGGCGGCTTCAGCAACGATGATGTCCATCACCTGTTGCGGAGTCTTGCCCTGCAGTTCGGCGTTCTTGCCACCACCGAAGGAGATGCTGGTCGTCGTCGCCGAGTCCAATGCCTGCAGCGAAAACGGCATGCGAATCGTGTTGAAGCCCTGCGCTTTGATCTGGGCAAGCATGTCCTTGTAGTCGCGGGACCACAGGCCGTGCGGAACGTGATTGTTCGTCTCGAACCCGAACCAGTTGACTCCAGCGAGGACGACTTCTTTGCCATTCGCGTCCACGATCTTGTTGCCACTTGTTGCCAGAGGCAGCGCGACGCTGCCAGCGGCAGTCGGGCTCGCAGAGGGACTCGCCGTCGCGGTCGGTGTCGCGGTCGGTGTCGCAGTTGCCGTGGCAGTTGCCGTGGCAGTTGGCGTCGCGGTTGGTGTGGCAGTTGGCGTCGCGGTTGGTGTGGCGCTCGACGGTGGTGCCGAGGGCTGCGTCGGAATGGTCGAGCCGTCCTGGCCAGTGACCAGGTCGCGCCAAGTGAGCATCGGTCCGAATGGCCCGCTGGCCGATCCGTCCATGCAGAAACCTGAGTCACGGTAGTACTGGCCGGGGTCGGCAGCGGCCCAGTCGGGGGCGGTCAGAGTGACGACGTTTCCATTCGTCGTCGAGGTTCCGTTCCAGGTTGATCGCAGCGTCGAGCCCACTGGCATCTCGAAGGCGATCGTGAGGGGGCGAACGCGATGCTCGCTCGCGTTGTGGACCGCGATCTTGCCGCACCATCCTGTGGCCCACGACGAATCTTCCTCGACATGGGCCATCACGGCGGCACCCATTCCCGGCATCGTGGGCGAGCCACTCGGCATTGCCGTTGTGGTTCCGGACGGACTGGGCGTCGCGGTCGTCGGCGATGGCGTCGCGGTCCCGGACGAGGACGGACTCGGGGTGGGCGTTCCGGAGGCACCAAGTGTCACATCACTGCAAGAGAAGAACGCTTCCTTGCTGTCGCTGCGCTGCCAAATCGTGTACATCACATGCTGTCCGGTACGCGCGGGCAAAGCCATCCGGTAGTGGGTTGTCGGCGCCGCCGCCATCGGCCCGGTCTCGTTTACCAACTCGAGATCGCTCCACTTGAGTGCCTTACTCGGATCAAATCCTTGCTTGGTCAAGTAGGTCCGGTAGTACTTCGCCGGGTGTGGTGCATTATTTGTCCAGGAGACGGTGTACTTGCCATCAGCATCTGGGCGGAACTCGGTGGTCGGCCACTGCGAGCTCGGCGTATCGACCACGGCGAATGCGGGATTGCCACCGCTGCAGAGTTTGCCGTCGGGAATTGTTGCCTCGGAATTCGAGTCAGCTGCGAAGTCGTTGTCGGACATCCAGTCGTACATCGGGTAGCTGTTGGGCTCGTCCCACAGCTTCTGACACATCGGGTTGTCACTGGGCTGCCCCCAGCTCGCCGGGTGCAGGAAAAAGCACGAATAGAGCCTGGAGGCAGGGGTGTCCACGCTCCCGTGCGCCGAGGCGGGAGCAGCTACCGCACCGACGAGGAACGCAGCCGGGAGAGTCACAGCCAGCAGCGCGACCAGCCAACGGAATAGCTTGCGGGGCTCACGTTTGGGTAAAGCTGAAGACATGTGGGAGCCCAGTTTCATTAGGGATGACCGGCGCGGACACGCGAAGCTAGCACGCAATCTGGGTTGATCCTTTGATCATCTCCGGCGTTCACCCAGACGGGTTTCGCCATTTGACTCAGCCGATTCGGTCCGATTTCAGGTATCGGGTCACCCCGAAAACGACACCAAGCGACAGCACCCAGATCACGATGAAGACCCCGACGAGCGAGGGTGGCAACACACCGAACGCCGACAGGAGTACCGCCGGTGTCATCACCAAAGCGAGAACCGCAGCCGCCAACGCGACGATGGTCAACGGTCGGCGCAAAGGACCACGGGTGGGTTCAGTCAGTCTGTCGTTGCTCATGTCCACACCACCGCTTCCAATCCTGTCGTCACCCGATCGTTGGTATCTGCAAGAGTGCAGGAAGCGCCACCGATCGACATCAGAGGCGCAGGGGTCTCATCGGCGCTGCTACCAGCGCTGGGTCGTTTCGCCAATCAACCCCAGGTACATCGATGTAGAGCTCGATCTCATTACCGTCCGGGTCGGCGATGTAGAGGCTGTGGGTGACCGTGTGGTCTGTCGCTCCGAGTATCGGTACGTCGTTAGCCTGCAGATGGGCGAGAGCCTCGCGAAGCTCGTCGTCGCTGTCGCCGACCTTAAGGCCGAAGTGATACAGCCCGACACGTCTGCCAACTGGGATCTCCGCTGCGTCCTCTCCGACCTCTATGAGCAAGAGCTCGTGGTGGGTTCGGTTCGAGGGAGCGCTAAACGCCGCCGCAGAGAATGGCAAGGGCGCCTCGTCATCTCCGCCGAAAATGGGCCGCCACCCGAGCACGTCGCGATAGAAGTGAACCGACCGCTTCAGCTCCCGGACATAGAGGACTATGTGCCCGAGTTCTTTGATTTCCATGGTTCCTCCGTGGCTAGGTAATTAAGGCGCGCTGACTCCAGAAGCCGTCCAGCATTGCCTGCAGACCAACCTCGAACTGCATCTTCGCCCAGTCCCCGTCGACTGCGTTGCGAATTCCGGCGACTTGGGCCGAGACGAGGGCATCGTCGTCCACCTCGACGGCGAGTTGCTCGTAGTAGGCGAGCAGTTCCTCGCGGGAGAGGTCGTGCAGGCGTCGCTGACCGAGTTCGTATAGGACGAACCCGAGCGTGTAGGCGGTTAGTCCGGCAGACACCAAACCGACCTGCTCGTTGGCGAATCCAGCGGACTTCATCAAATACGTGGCCATGGCCAAATCATCGGCTGCCGTCGCTTTGGACAGCGGCCGGGAGACAACCGTCAGGGCAAGATTCGGATGCTCCAAGAGCAACGCCCGGCTCTTGCGCGCCACCTCAGCGAGTATCTCTCGTGGCTCGGTAATCCCCTCCAGGTCAATGGCTCGGATCCGTTGAGCTTCGCGATCAGCCAACGCTTCCAAGAGGTCATCCTTCGTCTCGAAATGTCGGTAGGCGCGCATGGGGCCGGTGTCCATGAACTGAGCCAGGCGCCTCATCGAGAGGGACTCCATCCCTTCCGAATCAATGATCGTCAACGCAGCATCGAGCACTTCCTCGCGCGTCACGGAGTTGCGGGCTCGGCGATCGGTCTGCCCTGATGAGCGTGGGACGTGGGTCGCTTCAGACCGTCTCGACTGTGCGGCACTGCCGCGACCCTTCACCGTGCTCACGCGTTCAACCCCCTGGGATACGGCAGTGAAGTCACGGAATAGCGGGTTCGGTCGGTTGGAAACCGCCTCGGTGCGCAACGAGTGATCTGGCACATGCCAGACAGCGTCTCACGCGACCGGCGGCGAAGCCTGACCGCAGGATGGACCCGAGGTCCGCTAGCCGAACCATCCGAACTCGTCGCCTACGAAGACCTCGCTGGGCGTCACGAACGACCAGCGGCCGAGGCCGCGGCAGAGTGTTTCGAGCTCCCGTCGAAGCTGGGCGCGCACGTGGTCGACGGTGGGAAACTCGGCGCTGTCGTCGGCAGCCCAGACAGCCAAGCGACGCTGCAGTTCCGCGTACACTTCCTGTTCCACGAACGTATCCGCTCGAGCGACCACATCCGCGCGCGCCTGGGCCTCGCGCACTTCGCCAAGGCCACCCTCACCAGGGTTGTCTGACATTGCCCCTCCAAAGTCCCCGGCAGGCCTACCCAATTTTGGGCAGAGTTCACCTGCGCAGGGCACTTTTGGGAAGGTGTTACAGAGGTTGCACGGGTTCATTAACCGCCTTCGGCGCGATTTCATTCCCATGGGATCTGCGCTGGATCGGCGCTAGTCTGGCGAGCATTCACCGTCTGACTGGCAGGGGCAAGCTGATGACTGACTACATGGTTATTGAACGCCGACGCACCATCGCCGCACCCGTCTCGAGGATCACCCCACTGATCATTGATTTTCATGGCTGGAGCGACTGGTCACCCTGGGAGGGAATCGACCCGGACATGCAGCGGGAGTACACCGGTCCGGAGTCCGGGGTCGGCACCCACTATGAGTGGTCGGGGAACAAGAAAGCCGGTGCCGGGAACATGGAGATCACCGCCGTGCGTCCAGACGCGATCGAGCTTGACCTGAACTTCACCCGACCCTTCAAGTCACAGGGCAAGACGAACTTCGAGTTCTCCGCTGATGGCGACGAGACCACCGTGACGTGGCAGGTACACAGCCCCAAGACGCTCATGACCCGTGTGGTCGGGATCTTCATGAACTTCGACAAGTCAGTCGGCGGCGACTTGGATCGAGGCCTGGACAAGCTCAAGGCCGAGGTTGAGGGCAAAAAGGCCTAACCCGCTCGGGACCACCTTCGGCGGTGCCCAACGGAAGCTACCGGCTGGTGTTGCGGTACTTCCGCACGGCCAGCGGAGCGAAGATCGCGATCAGCACGATCGACCACGCGATTGTGACCTCAATTGGGTGCTGGCTCGGAAATCCTGTCCCGATATTCGGATTCGGGTTACCGAAGAGTTCTCGGCAGGAGGCTGTCAATGTGCTGACCGGGTTCCACTCCGCGATCGGCTGCAGAATCGACGGCAAGGACGCCGGTGGGACGAAGACGTTGGACACGAATGTCAGTGGGAAGATCGTGACGAAGGTCAGTTGCTGGGCTGTCTCCGTATTTGGCACAGCCAGGCCGATCCACACTCCGATCCAGGCCATGACATAGGCGAATCCGAGCAGCAGCACCACGGCCAGCAGGAATTTAACCAGCCCGTCGTTGACCCGCCAACCGACGGCAAGTCCCGCAAGCATGAGGACGACCAGGATGCCCGCTTGGTAGATCACGTCGGAGATCGTGCGTCCGGTGAGTACCGCCGAGCGGGCCATGGGCAAGGACCGGAATCGGTCGATCAGGCCTTTGCCCATGTCATCGGCCATGCCGATGGCGGTTGTGGCAGAGGCGAAGGCAATCGTCTGGACGAAGATTCCTGGCATCAGGAACTCCTTGTAGTTGCCACCGTTTGGTAGTGGGATGGCACCGCCGAACACAAACGCGAACAACAACACAAACATGATGGATTGCAGGATCGCGAAGATCGCCAGTTCTGGGATTCGTGGAATCCGTTTGAGGTTGCGCCAGGTAATGACCAACGCATCGGAGACTGGACCGGACTCAAGCACACTCACGCGACGTCCCCATCCTCTGAAACAAGCTCTTCAGCCCGGTGGCCGGTTAGCTTCAGGAACACGTCATCCAGACTCGGTCGTCGCAACGCGATGTCCTCGACCTCAATCCCCTGGTCGTCCAGGATCCTGGCTGCTTCCAACAACCGTTTGGAGCCACCCCGGGTCGGCGAGACGATCTTCCGGGTTCGCTCATCGATTTCGACTACACCGGTACTGACTGTGCTGAGCACGGCTTTTGCGTCGGCGAGCCGTCCGGCGTCGTCGAGGATGACCTCGACGCGTTCGCCCCCGACCTGGTCCTTCAGCTCATCGGCGGTTCCTTCGGCGATGATTCGGCCGGTATCGACGACGGCGATTCGGTCAGCCAACTCGTCGGCCTCCTCGAGGTACTGGGTCGTCAGCATCAACGTCGTCCCTTCCCGAACAAGGCCCCTGATGACATCCCACATCGCCAAGCGACTGCGCGGATCCAACCCGGTCGTTGGCTCATCCAGGAACAGCACGTGCGGATTACCGATGAGCGCCCCCGCGAGGTCGAGTCGCCGCCGCATGCCGCCGGAATACGTCTTGATCGTCCGCCCCCCGGCGTCGGTGAGGTTGAACTGCTCTAGTAACTCGCCGACGCGCTTCTTGGTCTCGGCCCTGGGCAACTCGTAGAGCCGCCCGAACATGTAGAGGTTCTCCCAGCCGGTCAGGTTCTCGTCGACGGCGGCGTATTGGCCCGACAAACCAATCACTCGGCGAACGTCCTTCGACTGCTTGACCACGTCAAAACCAGAAACTGTCGCGTGACCACCGTCGGGACGCAGCAGCGTCGTGAGAATCCGGACCGCAGTCGTTTTCCCCGCTCCGTTTGGTCCGAGCAGGCCGAGCACTGTTCCCTCGGGAACAGTCAGACTCACGCCATCGAGGGCACGCACCTCCTGTGAGCCGCGTTTTGCCTTGTAGATCTTCACCAGATCCTCGGCCTCAATCGCACCAGTCATTGGCCGACCATAGCCGACCCTTACTTGGGTTGACGTCCGCGACTGCACCTGCTCGCCGACCTCGAACCGATGGCGACGGTACCGGGCCTGCTGGGATCTCCCTGCCGGGACGGGACTTGCCGGTGCACCTCTTGATCGCATTCTCACCAAAGAGCGCAACTGGGGCAGACGCTCGGTCTTCCGCGCTAGGAGCGCATCGTCATCATCGGTCAACCGTTGTGCTTCGACA
>JAGNDY010000003.1:87145-109266 GCA_018003655.1 Candidatus Nanopelagicales bacterium | reverse complement strand
TACATGTTCGGAATTGAGGGGCTGGGAATAACTCAACGGGCGCAGATCCTGACCTTCTCGGCTTTCCTCGTGCTGCTGGACGTCACGCAGCGCAGGCTCTTCCAGGAGGGTTCGCGGGCGCGATGGGCGGCGGTGGTGCGGGGGTGACCGGCCCGGCAGAGGGCCGCGATGTCACCGGCCCGGCAGAGCGCAGCGATGCCGTCCGCGACGTTGGTCACGAGCGACTACGAGTCGTCGTGGATCACCCAGATCGCGACGGTCCGGCCGTATTGTTCAGCAACGGGATGGGGCTCATCCTCGACTATTGGGACCCAGTTGTGCAGCGCCTGCCGGGGTGGGTGTGCGTCCGCTTTGACAGGCCGGGGCTTGGCGGTTCACCCCCGCAAACGGCAACGGCGGCCGTGGTTGAAGCGGAGGTAGATCGGCTGGTCGCGGTCGCCGATGAGGTGATTGCGGGTAGGCCACTGGTACTGGTTGGACACTCGCTCGGGGCGATCTTCGCGCAGCTGGCCGCTCGTCTCCATCCCGACCGCGCCGTCGGTTTGGTCTTGGTCGATCCCACCGATCCGACCGAGTACGCGAGCGACGATGACGCTGCGTCCTTCCTTGGCCGTGCCCTCAAGGCCGCAACGCAGGTACCGAGGCTCGCCTCCGTCGCTGGCGGCGCGATCGAGCGGGCGGTCACATTCGCAGCCACGATTCGACCGGATGGTCCGCGATTGACGACCGGTCAACGGCGACTGCAGGCCTCCCCCCATCACCTTGCGGCCGTCATCGAGGAATCGGCACGTAGCGGACGATTATGCCAACAATGCCTCGAGCTGGAGGAGCGCGTCGCCATGCCCGACATACCCATCCGAGTGGTCGTCGGAGCCCGGGCTGGTCGTCTCCTCACGTTTCGCAACGAGACGTGGGTTCAGCGAAGTAAGGATCGGATGCCCGCGTACGGCCCGAGTGCGAGGATGGCGGTCTACCGCTCCGCGCACTTGATGATGCTCGATGTTCCAGATCTGCTGGCAGAAGACATCAACGACGTTGCAACGGCGGCCCGACCCGACGCCGAGGATTGCTCACAAAGGGAAGCCGATGACTGACGACGATCGTCTACTCGCCGAGTTGAACTCAGCGACCCATGATCTGGATCCACCGCTGGCGGTCATTGATCTGGCCGCGCTGGATGCCAACCGACGTGACCTGGCAAACAGGGCGGGAACGACGCCGATCAGAGTTGCGAGCAAATCGTTGCGCTGCCGCTGGGTGTTGACCGAGGTGCTGGCCGATCCGAACTACCGCGGCGTTCTGGCCTTCACCCTCGCCGAGGCCCTCTGGCTGGCTGAGCCCGATGGGGATTGGTCAGGCATCGAGGATGTGGTGATTGGGTACCCGACGGTTGATCGAGCATCACTGCGTCGGCTGGCAGACAGCCCCCTGCTGCGCGATCGAGTCACGCTGATGATCGATGACGTTGCCCATGCGGAGATGCTCTCGCAGTTGGCCTCCGACGCCGGTGCACCGTTGAGGGTGGCAATCGATGTGGACTCGTCGTGGCGCCCGCGTCCATTTGGCCGTGGCACTGCCCTGCACGTTGGTGCTCGACGCTCACCGGTTCACGATCGTGACCAAGCTGTCAGGCTGACTCGAGCCATCGCCACTGACCCCAACTTGCAACTCACGGGACTGATGTTCTACGAAGCCCAGATCGCCGGCGTTGGCGATCGTCCAGCGGGAAACCCGCTGCGCGGTCGAGCGATTCACCTCATGCAGCGTGCCTCGGGCGCTGAAATCGCCCAGCGACGTCCACAGATCGTGCAGGCCGTCAACGGTGAACTTGCCCGACTTGGGCGACCAGAATTGGAGTTCGTCAATGCCGGTGGCACGGGGTCACTGGAGATGTCGTCGTCGGACGCAAGCGTCACTGAAGTGACCGCTGGATCTGGGCTGTTCGGTCCGACGCTCTTTGACACCTACGGTCATTTCCAACCGGCTCCGGCCGCCTGCTTCGCACTACCGGTAGTGAGGCGCCCAGCGCCCGGGATGGTGACGGTCTTGGGCGGCGGATACGTTGCATCCGGCATCGCCGATCCATCCCGGCTACCCACGCCTTGGCTGCCGACAGGACTCAAGCTCAGCTCGCAGGAGGGTGCTGGTGAAGTTCAAACGCCGCTGCACGGACCAGCGGCCGATGCGCTGGCCGTTGGTGATCGCGTGTGGTTCCGCCACGCCAAGGCGGGGGAATTGGCCGAGCGGTTTGCCGACTTTCAGCTCGTGCGCGGCGGTGAACGTGTGGGCCACACGCCGACCTATCGTGGCGAAGGCAAGACCTTCCTATAGCGGCGAAGGCAGCCCTTGACGGCCAGAAGTCAAAGCCGACAAGCCAGGATGTCGGTGACTAGTATCCCGCGGCCGCCCAGAACGTAAAGCTCGTCCATCACCCGGTGAACGTCCACCTGCGGCACCATCGCCCGTACTGCGACCCAGCCCTCCTCGCGCAATGGCGAGACGGTTGGCGACTCCAGTCCAGGCGTAACGGCACTCGCCCGATCCAGGAGTTCAGTTCGGATGTCGTAGTCGACCATGACGTACGAGCGAGCAACGATCACGCCCTGGAGCCGACGGATGAATGTCGCCGCCGCTGGGCTCTCTTGGGCATTGGTGGGGCGAACGAGGATTGCCTGGCTCTCCAGGAGCGGATCGCCCACAGTCACGAGGCCGGCCTTGCGCAGGGTGGTTCCGGTATCAACCACGTCCGCAACGGCGTCGGCTACGCCGAGCGCGACGGCGTTCTCCACCGCTCCATCGAGACGCACGATCGTCGCGCTGATGTCCAGTCGGTCAAGCTCGTCCTTGAGCACGCCCGGGTATGCGGTAGCGATGCGCATTCCGTCAAAGTCGGCCAACGTGCTCGCGTCGCCAACGGGTGCTGCCAGGCGGAACGTCGATGACCCGAATCCGAGTTCCAGCATGGCCGTCGCTGCCGCACGCGAGTCGATCAACATGTCGCGTCCGGTAATTCCGAGATCGAGCTGACCCGCGCCGACGTAGACGGCGATGTCGCGGGGGCGCAAGAAGAAGAACTCCGCATCGTTGGCGGGGTCCTGAACCATCAGTTCGTTGGCGCCAGCTGACCGCAGATAGCCGGCCTCGCGCAACATGGTGCGGGCAGGCTCGCTAAGCGAACCCTTATTCGGCACCGCTACACGCAACATCGAACAAACCTCTCGTTGGACTGACTGGCTGGAAAGAATAAGTCTTGCAGCGCTCTACTGCTGACCACAGTGTGCTGCTTAGAGTTCGCGGTAGACATCTTCCAATGTCAAATCACTGGCAATCATGAGGACCTGTGCATGGTAGAGCAACTGCGAGATCTCCTCCGCAGTTCGCTGCGGACCCTCGAACTCGGCCGCCATCCACGATTCGGACGCTTCCTCCACCAACTTCTTGCCCACGGCATGGACGCCGCCGCTGAGCAACTTGACGGTTCCGGACTCGGGATCGCCAGCGGCGGCCTTGGCGGACAGCTCAACAAACAACTCATCGAAGGTCTTCACTGGCCCAACCCTAGTTCGTTGGCGCGACGAAGCCGGTGGGTGTCGTCAATACCCGAACAGTCGCGATCGCCGCGTGGGCGGCCTCCCACCCTTTGTCCTCATGGGAATCTGGCAGGCCCGCGCGATCCAGCGCTTGTGCCTCGTCATCACAGGTCAGCAACCCGAAGCCCACGGGCGTGCCGGTATCCAGGGCGACGCGAGTGAGGCCGTCGGTGGCGGCTCCGGCGACGTACTCGAAGTGGGGGGTGCCACCTCGGATGATGACGCCGAGCGCCACTAACGCGTCAGCGTCCGTGCTGTAGTGGGCGCATGCCACCGGCAACTCGAATGCCCCTGGGACGCGAACCAGCACATACTCGGCTCCGGCGGCCTCACACAACCGGATGGCACCGGCAATCAGTCCCTCGCTGACTCGCTGATGCCAACTGCCAGCAACGATCACCACTCGCAGGCCGGCACCGTCGGGGACGTGCTGGCCTGGACTGCCCTCACCGCTCATTGTTCGTGTCCTTCGCCGATCGCGTCGCCGGTTGTGCCGTTGATGTGGTGACCCATTCGCGTCGCTTTGGTCCGGAGGTAGTCGATGTTGTGGCTGTTGGGCTCAACGACCAACGCCTCGCGACCGGTGACGGTGATCCCGTAGCCGTCAAGGCCCGCAAGCTTGGTTGGATTGTTCGTCAACAGGCGCATCCGCTTGAGACCCAGGTCGGCCAGAATCTGCGCGCCGGTGCCGTACTCCCGTGAATCGGACGGTAGACCGAGCAGCAGATTCGCATCGACGGTGTCAGCGCCCTGATCCTGCAGGCTGTAGGCGCGTAACTTCTGCAACAACCCAATGCCGCGTCCCTCGTGTCCGCGGACATAGAGAATCACTCCGCGACCTTCCTGCGCCACCCTGGCCATGGCGGCCCGCAGTTGCGGTCCACAATCGCAGCGCAGCGAACCGAGGACGTCGCCGGTCAGACACTCGGAGTGGACGCGAACCAACACGTCGTCATCTCCGCGGACATCGCCCATCACCAGTGCAACGTGTTCCTGGCCATCGACGGTGTCGCGGTAGCCGACGGCGAGAAACTCGCCAAATTCGGTTGGTAAGGCGGCCTCTGCGACCCGCTCCACGTGGGTCTCATTGTGGCGGACGTGGGCGATGAGGTCGGCGATGGAGATCATCGCCAAGCCGTGCTCGTCGGCAAATGCACGGCAGGCCGGTGCGCGCATCATCGAGCCGTCCTCGCTGACCAACTCGCAGATCGCCCCGGCGGGTGGAAGGCCGGCCAGCCGTGCGAGATCGACTGCGGCTTCGGTGTGCCCGGCCCGTCGCAGCGTCCCGCCGGGAACCGCCCGCAGCGGGAAGACGTGGCCTGGACGGGTGATGTCAGTTGGTTCGGTGGAGGAATCAATCAGTACTCGAATGGTGTGCGCCCGGTCAGCTGCGGAGATTCCCGTGGTCACTCCGTCGCGAGCATCGACACTGACCGAATATGCGGTGCCCTTGCGGTCCTCGTTTACCTGCGTCATCGGAGGCAGGTTCAGCCGATCCAGGTCCGGTCCGAGCATGGGCACGCAGATGACCCCGCTGGTGTGCCGGATCATGAAGCCGACCAGTTCCGGGGTTGCTTTGGAAGCCGCAAAGATCAGGTCTCCCTCGTTCTCGCGGTCCTCGTCATCGACCACAACGACTGAGTGGCCGGCAGCGATCTCCGCTATCGCGGTAGCGACTGAATCCAACCGAACTCCGGACGGGGCGACGTTGGTCACGTCGGCTGCCGCGGGGGCCAGTGGCTCATCGACCTGATGCGTCACGGTCGATGGCTCTTCGTCGCCGACAAGCTCCTCTGCCGGAATCATCCTTGTCTGCCTTCCATCAGTCGTTCAACGTATTTGGCCAGCACGTCGGTCTCGAGATTGACCTGCGATTCCACCTGCCGGCTGCCGAGCGTCGTTGCAGCCAGCGTCTCCGGAATCAATGACACCTCAAGCCAATTGACGCCATCTTCCCCTACTCCCACCGCGGCGACTGTCAGCGAGATCCCATCGATCGCTACCGACCCCTTCAACGCGATCTGGGATGCCAACCTGTTGGGCACTCCGAAACGAACAATCTCCCAGTGGGGTGCCGTCGTGCGGCTGACCACCGTGGCCAGACCGTCGACATGTCCAGCGACTATGTGACCGGACAGTCTGGTGTCGGCTCTGACTGCGCGCTCAAGGTTGACCTCGTCTCCGGGGGCCCGCTGGCCGATGGTGGTCAAGCGAAGCGTTTCGTGCATCACGTCAGCGGCGAACGTGTCACCCTCCTGCTCGACGACGGTCAGGCAGACCCCATCGACGGCAATCGAACATCCGTGGGTGGCGTCCTTGGTCACCACAGGCCCGGCAATCGTCACCCGTGCTGCGTCGCCGTCGAGGAAATCAAGGGAAACCACATGGCCCTTCTCCTCCACAATTCCGGTGAACATCAGGCCTCCTGGTCGATGCGATCAAACGTGAGACGCACGTCTGCATCAAGCACGGTTACGTCCACTGGCGACCAAGGGAACGCATCGGAGACGGTTTCGATTCCTAGCTCCCCCACCGCGGGCGTGCCCGCACCCAACAGCTTGGGCGCGACATACCAGATCAGCCGATCGACCAGCCGTGCCCGAAGGAAGGCCGTCGCTAGGGTTGGACCTCCCTCAAGGAGTACGTGTCTGATGCCGCGTCCGAACATCTCGGCCAGTCCAGTCGGCAGATCACGGGTGCCGATGACCAACGAGTCCGCAGCGACATTAAGCAAGTGAGCGTCCTCGGACACGGCTCGCTGACCTATCACGACCCGGACCGGCTGGTAGTCGCCAGCGTCTGCGCGCCGATCCGTCAGCTGCGGATCGTCAGCCAGCGCGGTACCGGTACCCACGGCAACGGCGTCCACCTGATGGCGCAGTCGGTGCACGTCGGCGCGGGCTGTCGGACCGGTAATCCATTGGCTCGTACCGTCAGCGGCAGCTACCCGTCCATCCAGGGTGGTGGCGAGTTTGAGGGTGACGAAGGGACGGGATCGCTTGACGGCAACGGCCCACTCCGCATTAACTGCGCCAGCTTCCTTCGCGAGTAGTCCAACCTCAACGTCGACACCAGCAGCCTGCAGTGTGCGATGACCACCGCCGGCGACGGGATTGGGGTCGGCCATCGCGTACAAGACTCGCGTGACTCCTGCGGCGATCAGCGCCTCGCTGCACGGTCCAGTCCGACCAGTGTGGTTGCAGGGTTCCAAGGTGACGACCGCCGTGCATCCTTTGGCTGCCGGACCGGCCGCCGCAAGCGCGTCGATCTCCGCGTGTGGGCTCCCCGGACCGCGATGCAAGCCACTGGCTACCTGCCTGCCCGACGAGTCCAGCAGCACCGCACCCACCCGCGGGTTTGGTCCTAGCGGGTGGTCTATCACGTTCGCCAGACGCACTGCCTCGACCATGGCCGACTGTTCAGCGGGCGTGAACACGTTGGCCTCCTTGTTTGCGGGATCGATCGTTGCTGCGGTTGATCAGTGTCCCACTGTGGCACTGGCCTGTGCTGCGGCGCGGATCCTCGCAATGGCTTCGACCGGATCGGGAGTGCCGTATACCGATGAACCAGCGACAAAGACGTCCGCCCCGGCCTCGGCGGCGATCTCCGCCGTCTGCTCATCTATCCCACCATCGACCTGTAACCAGATATCGGACTCAGTGCCCAAGAGTTCGCGGGTCCGTCGGATCTTGGGGACCACCACCTCGAGGAAGCTTTGCCCCCCGAATCCCGGCTCAACGGTCATCAGCAGGACCATGTCGAGCTCACCGAGCATGTCCGCATACGGCTCAATGGCGGTTGCTGGTTTGAGCGCCATCCCGGCTCGCGCCCCCTTGGCGCGCAGTTCCCTGGCCAGTCGAATTGGAGCGTGCGCTGCTTCGATGTGGAACGTTACGCTCTGCACGCCCGCCTCGGCGAACGCGGGCGCCCACCGATCGGGATCGTCAATCATCAGGTGGCAGTCAACTGGGGTGGAGACGTGGCGAAGTAGCGACTCCACAACCGGCAACCCAAGGGTGAGATTGGGAACGAAGTGGTTGTCCATGACATCCACGTGCAACCAGTCGGCTGCTCCGGCCACCCGCTCGCACTCGTCAGCGAGAATCGAGAAGTCGGCCGACAGGATGCTTGGCGAGATTTGAACGTCCACGGTTGACCAGCGTAGGGCCACGTCAGGTTCGACGCATCAGCGCGAAGAACATCCCGTCGGTGCCGTGGCGTTGCGGCCACAGACGGACCGTGGGGCCTGGGCCAAGCTCTGGGACTCCCGGGAACAGCTCCACCGCGTTCATCAGTACAAAATCGCTGCGTTTGCGTTGCACCTGACTAATCACCAAGTCAGTCTCGGCAACATGCGGAGAACACGTCACATACGCGACGACTCCCCCGACGCGCGTCAGATCGAGCGCCGCATCGAGCAACCGTTCCTGCACCGCAGTGAGTTCGGCGATGTCGGCGGGCTTTCGGCGCCACCGTAACTCCGACCGACGCCGCATCACCCCGATCCCGGTACAGGGCGCGTCCAGGAGGACTCGATCGGCACCGGGACGCAACGGTGGTGTTGTGGCGTCACCGACGGCAACACCAGCAAACCCGTCAGAGCCCGACGCCGCCTGCGACACCAGTTCCGCTCGATGCAGGTGTAGATCAACGCCGACCACCTCAGCACCGCGCTGTGCCGCGATTCCCGCCATGAGCGCGGTCTTGCCACCGGGGCCAGCACAAAGGTCCACCCAGTAACGGTCGCTGCCATCGACGGGTGCCTCCGTAAGAGCGATCGCGACCAGTTGGCTGCCTTCGTCCTGGACGCCGGCTCGACGCTGCCGCACGGCTTGGAATTGCCCCACGTTGCCAGCGGGGGCGATGGCCGCGTAATCGCTCCAGCGCCCGGGCGCAGCGCCCTGGTCAATCAGCTCCTCGACCGAGCAGAGTCCCGGTCGGGCGACCAGGGTGACGTCCGGGGGCTCGTTGTTGACCGCCAGCAGATCGGCGAGCTCCTCTCCGTGTTCACTGCCCAGGGCATCGCGCAGCGACGACACGACCCAGCGCGGGTGGCTATGGCGCAGGGCCAGTTCGTCGACAGTATCGGGGCGCCGTTCGGCAACGATCGCCTCGATCCACTCATCCCGCGACTTGCGAGACACCGCGCGTAGGGTTGCGTTCACCAGACCCTTGGGTGCGTCCCCGACTACGGCGGCGACCAAATTCACGGACGTGTCGACGGCTGCGTACGCGTCAGTGTCGGTGATAAGTAACTGGTAGGCGCCCATTCGCAGCACATCGAGGACCCGGGGGTCGAGGGACGCCAGCGTCCGGTGCACGCATTGACCGAGCACCGCATCAATCGTGAATCGATAGCGCAGGGTCCCGTTGACAACATCGGTGACGAACCCGGCATCGCGCTGATCGAGGTCCGCACCTCGCAGGGCCTGCTGCAACGCCAAGTTCGCGTACGCGTCATTGGCACCCACCTCGTGCAACACGTCGTAGGCGATGCGGCGGGACTGATCCACCGGCGATGATCGGCGGTGTACGGCATTGCGTGGCCGGTTGTTCACGAGAGGAACGCACCGGATTCCACGCGCGCTCCGCGCGCCCAGTCGCCGGCGGCCATCATGGCGCGTCCCTGCGGCTGAACCATGGACAACTCCACCGCACCCGTCGACGTGCCGACCAGGACTGATCGCTTGCTGACGGCTAACTCCCCCGGTCGGAGGGCTGGATCCTCGCTTTCGGTCATCGGCACCAGCGGCGCGAGCTTCAGCCGGGCCGCGTTGACCTCACACCAGGCGCCGGGCGCGGGCGTGCATGCCCGAACCATCCGGTCAATCGCCGACGCCGGCAATGACCAATCGATGCGCGCCATTTCGACAGTGATCTTCGGTGCCAGGCTCACATCATCGGTTGGCTGAACGGCCGGCATCAACTCGTTGCGCTCGATCCCATCCAGGGTCTTGACCAGCAACTGAGCGCCGGCATCGGCCAGTTCGGCGAGCAACGAGCCAGCGGTGTCGCGCGGACCGATCTGTTGGGTGACTACCCCGAAAACCGGACCGGTGTCGAGGCCCTGATCCAACAGGAAGGTCGATGCACCCGTGATCTGATCGCCGTGCCAAATCGCGTGTTGCACGGGTGCTGCTCCTCGCCACGCTGGCAGTAGCGAGAAGTGCAGGTTGATCCAGCCGATTCGGGGAATCGAGCGAGTCTGCGCCGGCACCAACGCACCGTAGGCGACGATCGGGCAGGCATCGGGTGCCAACTGCCTCAGCCGGGCCAGGAAGTCCGGATCCGTCGGTGACTGCGGCCGCAAAAGTTCCAGCCCATTGTCGATCGCGAATTGGGCCACCGGCGACGGAGCCAGGCGCCGCCCGCGTCCCGATGGTGCGTCGGGTCGCGAGATGACCGCAACAACCTCATGATCGGACTCCAGTAACGCACGCAGGGATGGCAGCGCTGGTTCTGGTGTGCCTGCAAAGGCAACCCTCATCGACTCAGTACCAGCGATCAAACTGATGGGGGCTGATCTTCACGACCGGGGGCTCGGAGGAGAACCACTCAGATTCGCGAATCTCCTTCATCGCCAACTTACGTTCTGCGGTGGGCAGCCGATCAATGAAAAGGACCCCGTCGAGGTGGTCTGTTTCGTGCTGCACGCACCGCGCCATCAACCCAGAACCCTCAAGGACAACTGGTTCGCCCCACATGTTCATGCCCTTGGCGACCGTCCGCAGCGCGCGCGGAGTGTCGTACACCAGCCCGGGCAGTGACAGGCAGCCCTCTGGGCCCTCCTGGCCCTCCTCTGACAGGTCGAGACTCGGGTTGATCAGGTGGCCGATCTCGTCATCAACGTTGTAGGCAAAGACCCTGAGTCCGACGCCGATTTGGTTCGCCGATAGGCCGGACCCGGGCGCCTGCAGCATCGTCTCAATGAGGTCTTTGACCAGGACGCGCAGCTCTTTGTCGAAGGTCTCGACCGGCGCTGCAGGCATGCGCAAGACCGGGTCACCGAAAAGTCTGATCGGCTGGGCTGTCACAGGGGTACCTCGGTCTGTTGAAAACGATCGACTGGATTGGTTGCTTTGCGGCGATTGTAGTGCCCCTTAGAACAAGGACACCGGGTCGAGCCTCACCTGAACTCGATGCTCACTTCCGCGGTCCGGCTTTGCCGTCAATGCCAGCCGGACCGCTCGGGCCAGTCGCGAGCCACCCGATGGCGGCGCGAGGACCAGTAGCCGACTCTGAGGTCGCTGCCCAGCGCGGTGAACAGCAACTGGACCCAATCGACGCCATTCGGCGTCATCGGTGAGGATCGTCCCGAAAGCGACGACGTCCTCTTCCGAGCCGGTGATGGTCACCGCCCGCCAGACCGGTGGAAGTTGTGTCTCCTCGCGTTCAACGAGTTCCCGGCTCGCCCACCCGGTCGGATCGGCGCGCACCAACGCCTGGACCGCGCGCTGCTGCGGACCTGCGGTGACGACCACCTGTCCACCGTCTGCGCGGCCGCGAACGAGCGACAAGACAGCGAACCAGCGTCGCAACGTCTCCTCCTCGCTGCGCAGATCGGTTCTGGCCAGCAACGCAGGAGCATCAAGCAGAACCGCCGCCCGGTAGCCGCCAACCGCTATCGGCTCTGCGCCCACCGTGCAGACGATGATCGCCGGTTCTGGACCCACTCGGCTGAGGACCTCGGTGGCTCGTCCACTGACCAGCACATCGACGCCCGGAAACGCACGGCGCAGTTCCTCGGCTGTGCGGGCAGAGCCCACCGCCATTGACCGCAGTCGCTTGCTACCGCACTCATCGCAGGACCAATCCTGCGCCGGTGTGCCACACCAACGGCAGATGGGATCGTCGCCGGCGGCCATCGCCGCCAGCGGGCCGGTACACCTTGCGCAGCGCGCTGGGGTTCGGCACTGAGCGCACGCCACCGCTGGTTGATAGCCACTGCGCGCGACCTGCACGAGCACCGGGCCCTGGTGGCACGCCTGGCGGATTGCCCGCCAGGCGATCGTCGGGATACGGGCACCGGGCGCGTCGGGTTCAATTCGTTGGTCGTCAGCGGGAGTCAGCACCTGGGCGCAGGTGCGTCGGGCAGTGCGGTCGCCATCGACGGACTGTGCCCAGCCTGTATCGACCAGGCGGGCCACCTCGACACTGCGGCTGTGACTCATGGCCACCCACGATGCAGAGCTGCGATGTGAGCGCAGCGCCAGCACTTCTCGGGCATGCCAACCCGGTGATCGCGGCTCGATGAGCGCCTCGTCGCCGTCGTCCCAAACCACGAGCAGCCGCGCCGCCGACATGGGGGCGAACGCACCGTTGCGAGTGGCGACCACGATGTCGCGCGCACCGGACAGGATGTCCAAAAAGGCGCGATAGCGGGCGGCTGTCGACATCGCAGCGCTCAGTCGCGCAACACGATCCGGGAACCTCGCCTCCAGCCTGGCACCGAAGCGTTCCAAGTCCCGAGCGTCGGGAACGACGATGACGCTGGCCCCGTCGACAGCGGCCACCAACCCAGCCAGCAGGTCCGCCGGATCGTCTGTCGGCACGACTGAAACGGCGGCTCGCAACTGTTCGCCAGCATGCAATCGGGCGAGCATCGCGGATCCTCCGACGTAGCGCTGCCAACACCGGTCGTCAACTGTGCTGGCCGCGTCATTCGATCCGGTTGTCCGACCATGGCCTGCGCCGGACTGCGACGCCGTTGCGGCGCCCTGCTCAGAAGCTGCGTGCCGAGGCGGGACGGCGTCGCGCAGGATGTCGGCCAACGTGCCGGCGTAGTGGTCGGCTACCGCTCGTGTCAGCGCGACGATCTCACCGGTCAGGACTGGCGGGCCAGAGACACGTTCGATCCGGGCCAGCCGACCAGTGTGTTCCGGTTGCTCCACTCGTTCAAGAATGAAGCCGCTGACGAGGCGACCTGCGAACCGGATTCGCACCCGCGTTCCTGGTTGAGCCACGTGGGACAACTTCGCTGGAACCAGGTAGTCGAACAAGCGGTCGACCGCCATCGCCGAGACCTCGACGGCCACTCGGGCAATCGGAAGCTGTTCGGCGACGGGACTCGCGCCTTTCGCGCTGCCCTTGCGAGCTCGCTTGCTCTTGCCAGCGGGCTCATTGGTGCTGTGCCCGACCAGTTCTAACTGGTCCATGCCAGCGGCTAGCCCTTGCGGGAGGCGGACATCGAGAAGCCAGCCATATTGGACAATCGAAGTGAGTTCCCCGTGCAGCTGTACGCCAGGGATTCACTCGTGAAATCGGTGATCGGAGAGAACAGTTCAGTCGCATCGGTTCTTTGGGACTTTCCAGCGACCGTGGTCGTTTTCTGGGACTTGACGACACCGCTGGGCTTGGAGACCGCCAGGGTCGTCCCGTTGGCCGTGTAGTCCGACCGACTGGCACCGCTCATCGTCACCACGATTGCGGTGGTCGGCTTGGCGGGCGTCTGCTGCTGTGCCTGGAGTTTGGCCGCGTATTGAGCAGTCAGCGCGGTGGGCGTGAATGTGACGCCGATCGACCCCGACATCTGCGGATTGGTCAGATCCTTAATCAGCGACGACGTCTGCGGCGCTAGCGTCTGGAGGTCCACAACCCACTGGCCCACGAGGCACTGGTCAGCGGAGCTAGCGGGTGAGGTCACCGCCGTCACGGAACTGGTCGGTGCTGCTGTGTCCGAGCCACACCCGGCGAGGGTCAACGCGCTGACCACCGCTGCAGTCACAATCAGCGGCTTGGCCTGGCGCACCAGCATCAACCGGGACACAGCTGTCGCGACTCAGACGCCGACAGAGTTGCGCAGTGCCTCGACGCGGTCGAGGCGCTCCCAAGTGAACCCTTCCCCTTCACGACCGAAGTGACCATAGGCAGCCGTTGGTGCGTAGATAGGTCGGCGGAGGTCGAGATCGCGAATGATCGCGGCGGGGCGCAGGTCGAAGACCTCCTGAACGGCCTCCTGAATACGGGCGTCGGGTAGCAGACCAGTGCCGAACGTCTCGACGAATAGGCCGACCGGACGAGCTTTGCCGATGGCGTAGGCAACCTGCACCTCGCACTTGCGGGCGAGTCCCGCGCCGACGATGTTCTTGGCGACCCAACGCATGGCGTACGCGGCAGATCGGTCGACTTTGGAAGGATCCTTACCGGAGAACGCACCCCCGCCGTGGCGAGCCATACCGCCATAGGTATCGACGATGATCTTGCGCCCGGTCAACCCAGCGTCGCCCATTGGGCCGCCGATCTCGAATCGACCGGTCGGGTTGACCAAGAGTCGGAATCCCGAGCTGTCCAGACCCAAGTCGGCAAGTTCCGGTTCGACCACGAGCTCCCTGATGTCGGGCGCGAGGTGAGTCTCAATGTCAATGTCTGCGGCGTGCTGGCTGGAGACCACAACGGTGTCCAGCCGCGCTGGCTTCTCGCCGTCGTATTCGATCGTGACCTGCGTCTTGCCATCGGGGCGCAAGTACGACACCTCGCCGCTCTTGCGAACCTTGGCCAAGCGGCGTGCGAGCCGGTGGGCTAGCGCGATCGGCAGTGGCATCAACTCGGGGGTGTCATCGGAGGCAAAGCCAAACATCAGGCCTTGATCGCCCGCTCCTTGCCGGTCCAACGGGTCAACGGAACCCTCGCTGCGCTCCTCAAAGGCGTCGTCGACTCCTTGCGCAATGTCCGGGGACTGCTTGCCAATTGCGATCGAGACCCCGCAGGACTCACCATCGAAGCCCTTGGCCGAGGAGTTGTAGCCGATGGCGAGCACCGTCTTGCGAACGATCTCCGGGATATCGACCCACGTGTCGGTGGTTACCTCGCCAGCGACGACGACCAGACCGGTGGTGAACAACGTCTCAACTGCCACGCGACTCTGCGGATCCTCGGCCAGCATCGCATCGAGGATTGCGTCACTGACCTGGTCGGCCATCTTGTCTGGGTGGCCTTCGGTAACCGACTCGGAAGAGAACAGACGTCCTGACATGTTGGTGATGACCTTCCCGTTCAAGCCCTACCGGGCGACTGACACACACTGCTTTGCTGAAGGTTGGTGAGTACTGATACCGGCGAGCGAGACCCTGATTCCCCGAAAGACCAGCCGATCCGGATAGAGCCTACTTGGCGCGGTCAAGCCTGGCCGACAGCGCCGCGCAGCCGCGCCGACACGGCATCGAGGATCGCGTTGGCGACCGCCTCCTTGGACGTTAAGTCAGTCGAACCAACGACACCGGAACTGTCCACGAGCACCACTTGGTTGTCTCGGGATTCGAACCCCTTGCCGGGGCCCACCTCGTTGGCCACCAGCAGATCCGCTCCCTTGTTGACGAGCTTATTGGTGGCTAGGTCAATCAGTTCTTGCTGACCCGTTGCTGTTTCGGCGGCAAACCCCACCAAAAAGGGTGCGTCGCCATCACGGCTCGCCGCCAACTCGGCCAGCACGTCCGCGGTTCGTTCGAGCGCGATTGGCGCTGGCGCCGCGCCAACGGCGTCCTTCTTGATCTTCGTCGCGGACTCATCGACTGGCCGGAAATCGGCAACGGCGGCGGCCATGATGACGATGTCCGCCCCCGCCGCACGGGCAACCATCTGGTCGCGAAGTTCACTGGCCGTGCCCACGTGGTGGACGGTTGCGCCGGCCGGACTCGGCGCCCGGACGTTGGCCGCAACGACCGTGACATGGGCCCCGCGAGCAGCGGCGGCACTGGCTAATGCCCACGCTTGCCGCCCACTTGAGTGGTTACCGATGTACCTCACTGGATCGATCGGCTCGCGGGTTCCGCCAGCCGAGATGACCACGTTGCGGCCCACCAGGTCGGCAGCAACCGCTCCCCGATCGAGAACTGCTCGGCAAACCCCGAGCAGGGACTGCGGCTCAGGCAAACGCCCGGCGCCGGAGTCGGAACCGGTAAGTCGGCCAACGTCGGGATCAATGACTATGGCGCCGCGAGACCGCAGCGTGGCAACATTCGCGACGGTGGCTGGGTGCTCCCACATCTCGGTGTGCATCGCTGGCGCGAACACGACCGGCGCGCGAGTGGCTAGCAAGGTTGAGGTGAGCAAGTCGTCAGCCCGTCCACTGGCCGCTCGCGCTAGTAGGTCCGCAGTAGCTGGCGCGACGACGACGAGATCAGCCTGCTGACCGATTGAAACATGGGGCACGAGGTGCACGTCATCCCAGACGGCAGCGGAAACCGGGTGACCCGCGAGAGCCTCCCAGGTCGCCTGGCCGACGAAGTGCAGCGCGGCTTGTGTCGGCACAACCCGCACCTCGTTGCCTGCCTCGCGCAACAGACGCAGTAGTTCGCATGCTTTGTAGGCGGCGATACCGCCGCCTACACCAAGGACTACTTGTGGGGTCAGGAGGGGCCGACCTTCTCGACGGCGCCGTCAATCTTTTCACTGAAGAGCAGGCCACCGTCGATCTCGCGCAATGCGATTGACAATGGCTTCTCCTGCAGGTGCGTCTCGACCAAGGGGCCGACATTCTCGAGCAGGCCCTCACCAAGCTGGGAGTAGTAGGCGTTAATCTGGCGGGCACGCTTGGCTGCGTAGATCACCAGGGAGTACTTGGAATCGGTCTGATTGAGCAGCTCATCGATCGGCGGATCGGTGATGCCCTGCGGGTCGGGCCCAGTTGACACGGTGTTTCCTTCCGGCTGAAGTCCCTGCATCGATAAGTCGACCGTAGACGGCCAACATCTGGCATAGATCAGCCAGATCGAGCGGGATTGTGGATCCATGCTAGCAACTGCTCCGCTGCCTGTTCGACATCCTGGTTCACAATCACGCAATCGAACTCGTCGGCGGCGGCCAATTCCGCTTCCGCTGCCTGCAAGCGCAGCGCCAGCGCCTGCGGATCCTCGGTCCCGCGCGACCGCAGCCGTTGTTGCAGGTGCTCCCACGACGGCGGGATCAGAAAGACGCTGGTTGACTCCGGCATTGCCCGGCGAACCTGCCGGGCGCCCTGCAGTTCGATCTCCAAGAGCACGTCAGTGCCAGCGTTCAGCTGGTCCTCGACGGCATCTCGCGGCGTCCCGTACCAGTTGCCGGCAAATTCAGCGCTTTCCAACAGCCCCGAATCCTCGCGCATTCGCCGGAACTCATCAGTGCGCAGGAATCGGTAGGACACCCCGTCCTGCTCCCCTGGTCGCGGCGTCCTCGTGGTAGCGGAGACCGAGAGCCAAATCTGTGGAGCGAGCTCCAAGGCCCGGTTCACGACGGTGGATTTTCCTACCCCGGATGGCCCCGACACCGTGACCAATTGGCCCCGTTTTGATTGGGCCATCAGCCAAACTCACGGGTCAGCGCGGCAACTTGGTTGGGTCCCAGACCCTTCAACCGACGCGACATCGCGATACCGAGCCGAGACATTGCCGATTCCGCCTTAACTTTGCCGATGCCCGGCAGCGATTCCAGCACCGTGATCACACGCAATTTGGCTACGGCGTCGTCTGAGCTCGCCCGCTGCAGCACCTCGGAGACTGACATCGCAGAACTCCGCAGGGATGCACGCACCTCGGCCCGAACCCTTCTGGCTGCGGTTGCCCGAGCCGCGGCCGCCGCGCGCTGTTCGTTGGTGAGAGTGGGCAAGGGCACGCGCGGAACTTAGCACCTCACCGGGTCAGATTCGTAGCAAGCTCTGGGCAACTCGGTGGGCCGCGGCGCCAGGATCGTCCGAACCGGTGATGGGTCGACCGATGACGAGCACGTCTGCACCGGCCGCCAAAGCTTCCTCCGGCGTAGCGATCCGATTCTGATCACCGATGTCGGCGCCTGCCGGCCGGACTCCCGGAGTGACCAAGAGGATGTCCGGACCGACCGCATCGCGGATCGCGGAAACCTCCAGTGGCGAGCAGACAATCGCGCGCGCACCAGAGCCCACGGCCATCACGGCGAGTCGAGTGGCTGCGGCCGGTGGTGGACCCGCCATCCCGATCGCACCCAAATCGGCCTCGGTCATCGAGGTCAGCACTGTCACCGCTGTGACCAACGTGTCTGGCAGTTGTTCCGCTGCTGCTGCGATCATGGCGGGCCCACCCGATGCGTGAACCGTCAGCAGCGCAGGCTTGAGTCCGGCGACCGAGCGAGCGGCGCCGGCAACGGTGTTGGGAATGTCGTGGAACTTCAGATCGAGGAAGAGCCCCGGTCCTTCGCCAGCCGCCGCCAATATGTCGGCGACACCTCGCGCACCATCCCGCAGATAAGTCTCAAGTCCGATCTTCAGATAGCGGACGCTGGGCGAGACATCTCGTGCCCACGCACAAGCGATTGCCAGATCAGGCGCGTCAAGGGCAACCGCAATCGGCGCTCGCTGGACAGCTGCGGACGGTTCACTACTCACGGCTAGCCTGCCTGTTCATCGCGTCGGTGCGCATAGGAGACGGCGTCGGCGACGCTGGCGAAGCCTCGCTCCGCGAGCGCGGCTGCGAGTTCCTGGTGGACACGCCACGGTGCCGACGGGTCATTGAATACCGAGGTCCCGACGCTGACCGCATTCGCGCCTGCGAGCAGAAACTGCAAGGCGTCCAGACCAGTGGCAATTCCACCCATTCCGAGAATCGGCAGATCCGGTAGCGCCTGCCTGATCTGCCACACACAACGAACGGCGATGGGTCGGATCGCCGGGCCGGACAGGCCACCGGTCACGCCGGCAAGGGCAGGTCGCATGGTCGTCGTGTCAATCACCATTCCGAGGGTGGTGTTGATCACCGAAACCCCATCGGCGCCAGCATTGACGCATGCCCGCGCGATGTCGACGATGTCGGTGACATCAGGTGACAGCTTGGCCAGCACCGGCATCCGCGAGTTGGTGTTTCGCCGCACCGCATGGATAACGCCGCTGGCCGAGCGGGCCTCACAGGCAAACACCTCCCCCCGGCTCTCCACGTTCGGACAGGAGATGTTGACCTCGATCGCGCTGATGCCATCCTCGTGTCGCAAACGCTTGGCGAGTTCGGCGTACTCATTGACCGAGCCACCCGCGATCGACACGACTGCCCGAGCACCGCGCTGCCTGAGCCAAGCGAGGTCCTTGTTGATGAACTCCTCAATGCCTGGACCCTGCAGGCCGATCGAATTGAGCATCCCAGCGGGAGTCTCGGCCATCCGCGGGGTGGCCCTGCCGGAGCGAGGGTTGACCATGATGCTCTTGGTGACGATGGCGCCGATCTCGGTGATGTCGAAGAAGCGATCGAGCTCGCGACCAGCAGCCGCACAGCCCGACGCGGTGAGCACGGGCGAGGGCAACGCCGCGCCAGCAAGGTCTGCGTGCATATCAACGCTGCGCACGCTCATACCCGGCCGCCTCGACCGGTCGATTCAGGCGACCCGAGGGCGTCGGCGGGCACTGTTCCGACGTCTTCCCAACGAACTTGGTCGCCGAAGAACACCGGACCCTCGGTACATGATCGGGTCATCCGGGTCACGCCATCGGACCCAATCACCGGCAGGACACACGTCATGCAAACACCGACACCACAGGCCATTGCCTCCTCGACCGCACACTGGCTGGCGATTCCGCGGTCGTCGGCGATCGCGGCGATCGCGGCGAGCATGCCCATCGGGCCGCAGCCATAGATGACCTGGCCATCGTGGGCGTCAAGCAGTTTCGCGATGACGTCGGTGACGCGGCCACGCACGCCAGTCGAGCCGTCCTCGGTCGTCACCGTCAACGACGACGCCCGCCGTCGGCCGTCCACCACTCCGAACAGGCGGGCTTCAGTGGCGGCCCCCAGCACCACGTCAACACGGCAGCCACGATCGCGCAGCCTGTCGGCCAGCATGAATAGCGGCGCGGAACCATAGCCTCCGCCGACCAACACGCAGGACACCTTCTCCTTGGGTAGCGAAAACGGCTTCCCCAGTGGAGCGATGACGTCAATGGCATCGCCGCGGCGCAGTGCGACCAGCCACTTGGTGCCCGGGCCGTGGGCGTCGACAACGATCTCGACGGACCCACCCGAGGACCCAGCCGGATCCACGTTGTGAATCGAGAAGCAGCGCCGAAGCAACATAGCGGTGGGCTGCCCACCGACAGCAACAGCAACAAACTGGCCTGGCCGCACGCGCTCTGCGACTCCCGGCGCCGCGAAGGCTATGACGTGATAGTCACCCGCACGCCGAACAGCGAGTACCTCGCCGCGGACTTGCAGCGGCTCAGTCGGTGCGGATCGTGTGGCCCCGCCGCGAGCGCTCACTGAATCTCCGCAGCCCGCAGCGCAGCAAGGTCAGCTGCATGCTGCTGCAGTGTGCGTACCGACAGTTCGCCGGCCTGCAGCGCCTCAATTCCCTCCACAGCTGCCGCGAGCCCCTGCACCGTGGTGATGCACGGGATTCCTTGGGCTACCGCGGCGGAGCGGATCTCGTATCCATCGACACGCGAGCCCACCCCGTGCGGGGTATTGACGATGATGTCGATCTCGCCGGCCTGCAGCGCCTCCATCGTCGTGGGTTCGCCGCGCGGACCGATGCCCTCGTAGTGTTTACGCAATTCGGTGGCCCTGACTCCATGCCGGCGAAGCACTGCTGCTGTGCCGTGCGTCGCCACGATCTCGAAGCCAAGATCGGCCAGGCGTTTCACCGGGAACACCATTGACCGCTTGTCGCGATCGGCGAAGGAAACGAATGCCACTCCCCGGACCGGCAGGCCGCCGGTATACGCGGCCGACTGCGATTTGGCGAATGCCGTGCCGAACTCCGCGTCGATACCCATGACTTCGCCGGTCGAACGCATCTCAGGGCCGAGCAGAGTGTCGACGCCGTGGAACCGACCGAACGGCAGCACCGCTTCCTTGACCGCTACCGGACCACCGAGGGGTAATGTGCCGCCGTCACCGACAGCGGTCAATAGACCCTCAGCGCGCAATTGGGCAACCGTCGCGCCCATCGCAACCCTGGCAGCGGCTTTGGCCATCGAAACCCCGGTCGCCTTGGACACGAAGGGGACAGTGCGCGAGGCGCGTGGGTTTGCTTCCAGGACGTACAGCACCCCCCCAGCCAGGGCGTATTGGACGTTGAGGAGGCCGCGCACTCCGACGCCATTGGCGATTGCCTCGGTGCTCGCGCGGACGCGCTCGATCTCGGTCTGGCTCAGGGTGATCGGTGGCAGCGCACAGGCCGAATCGCCTGAGTGCACGCCGGCCTCTTCGATGTGCTCCATCACTCCACCGAGGAACAACTCGACGCCGTCGTAGAGTGCGTCCACGTCGATCTCGATCGCGTCGTCAAGGAAACGGTCGACCAACACGGGGTGCTCGGGGCTGGCGTCTGTTGCGCGCTGCAGGTAATCGGACAGCATCGACTCGCTGTAGACAATTTCCATCCCGCGGCCGCCCAGGACGTACGACGGTCGAACCAGAACCGGATATCCGATGCGATCGGCGATCGCCTTGGCCTCATCGAACGAGGTCGCCAAGCCGTGGGCCGGTGCAGGCAGGCCAGCCTCGGCCAGTACCCGACCGAAAGCGCCGCGCTCCTCAGCCAGATGGATCGCCTCCGGGCTCGTCCCGACGATGGGGACGCCCGCATCCTTGAGCGTTTGCGCCAACGCGAGCGGGGTCTGCCCACCGAGCTGACAGATGACCCCAGCGACCGGGCCGGCTGCGGCTTCGGCATCGAAGACCTCGAGCACGTCCTCAGCGGTCAGCGGTTCGAAGTACAGCCGATCCGAGGTGTCGTAGTCGGTCGACACCGTCTCCGGGTTGCAGTTGACCATCACCGTCTCGTAGCCGGCCTCGCGCAGGGCAAGTGCAGCGTGCACACATGAGTAATCGAACTCGATCCCCTGGCCGATGCGGTTCGGACCAGATCCCAGAATGAGAACTGCCGGCCGTGTACGGGCCGCGACTTCGGTCTCTTCCTCATACGTGGAGTAGTGATACGGGGTCTTCGCATCAAACTCAGCCGCACAGGTATCCACCGTCTTGTAGACGGGACGAATTCCCAGCGAGCGGCGATAGGTGCGCATGCCCACCTCGCCCACGTCAGCGAACTCAGGTCGCAAGGCAGTGAGTTGGGCGTCGGAGAACCCGTGCCGCTTGGCGAGTCTGATCAGCGCAGCGTCGAGTTGCGGAGCGGCCCGGACCTCGTCCGCGACCTCGTTGATCAATGCGATCTGATCCAGGAACCAAGGATCGATATCGGTCGCCTCGTGCAACTGCGCAACGGTGGCCCCCGCCCACAGCGCTTGCTGCACGTCACGGATCCGACCATCGGTTGCCGTGCCGATAGTCGCCATCAGTGCAGGCAAGTCGACTTCCGCTCGGGTTTGCGGCCACGCAAAGATGGCGTCGCGTCGCTCGATACTGCGTAGCGCCTTCTGCAATGCCTCGGTGAAATTGCGCCCGATGGACATCGCCTCGCCGACGCTCTTCATCGTCGTGGTCAGCGTGTGGTCGGCCTGCGGGAACTTCTCGAAGGCGAACCGGGGGATCTTCACCACGACGTAGTCGAGTGTCGGCTCAAATGACGCCGGCGTCTCTTTGGTGATGTCGTTGGGAATCTCGTCGAGGGTGTAACCAACGGCGAGCCGGGCGGCGATCTTCG